>CAZGJO010000040.1:0-12831 GCA_964525685.1 uncultured Ectothiorhodospiraceae bacterium
CCAGGTCCCCCTTCTCCCGCTTCAGACGCCGACAACGGGCGCGCAGCTCCGTTGGGCTCAGCGCCGGCGTGTCATCGACGAATATCGGGGCATCGCGCAGCAGGCTCATGGCGGAGGTGAGGCGCGACCAGTCGGTATCGTCGAGCCGCCCGCTGCGCAGTCGACCCTGCTCGATCTGCCCCAGGGAGGAGAGCAGGCGCAGAGCCAACTGGTCGGCGGACATCTCCATGCTGAACACCGCCACCGGTCGCTTGTGCCGGATGGCGGCGGTCTCGGCGATGTTCATGGCGAAGGTGGTCTTGCCCATGGAGGGGCGGGCGGCGACGATGATCAGGTCCGATTTCTGCAGGCCGCCGGTCTTGCGATCGATGTCATTGAAACCGCTCGGCAGCCCGGAGATCTCGCCGCCCATCTCGATGAGCTCCTCGATGCGCTCGACGGTGCGCTCGAGGAGTTCCGACATCCCCAGGAAACCCTGCCGCCCCCGGGCCCCCTTCTCGGCAATGTCGAAGACCAGCCGCTCGGCCTCGTCCACCAGGTCGGTGGTGGAACGGCCATCGGGGTTGTAGGCGCTGTCGCCGATGCGCGTCCCGGCGTGGATGAGCTCGCGCAGGACCGCGTGCTCGCGGACGATGCGGGCGTACGCCTGGATGTTGGCCGCGGAGGGGGTGTTCTTGGCCAGGGTACCGAGATAGGCGAGTCCGCCGGCATCCTCCAGGGCATTGTCCCGGGCGAGCCGTTCGGAGACGGTAACCACGTCGAAGGGGGAGCTTTCATCCGCCAGGGAGCGGATGGCGACATAGATGAGGCGGTGGTCGTGGCGATAGAAATCGGACTCGGCCACGCGGTCGGCGACCTGATCCCAGGACTCGTTGTCCAGCATCAGGCCGCCGAGGACCGCCTGCTCGGCCTCCTCGGAGTGCGGCGGGATGCGCAGACCCTCGGTGGTCTGCGAACCCACCGGGTAAGCGGCTTCCTCCATCGGGGCCGCCGTCCGGCCTTACTCGGCCTCGACCACCAGCGTCACCGACTGGGAGACCTCGGTGTGCAGGTAGACCTCCACCGGGAACTCGCCGACCTCGCGGACGACGCCGTCGGGGAAGGTGATCTCCTTGCGCTCCACCTCGGCGCCACCGGCGTTGAGGGCGTCGGCGACGTCGCTGGCGGCGATGGCACCGAAGAGCTTGCCCTCCTCGGTGGCCTTGCGCTTGAGGGTGACGGTCCCGACACCGGCGATGGCGGCGGCGCGCTTCTCGGCCGCCTCACGCACCTCGGCGGCCTTCTTCTCGAGTTCGGCGCGCCGGGCCTCGAACGCCTCGATGTTCTCCGGGGTCGCGCGCACGGCGATGCCCTTGGGCAGCAGGTAGTTGCGGGCATAGCCCGGCTTCACCCGCACCTGGTCGCCCAGGTTGCCGAGACTGCGAACGTTTTCCTGCAGGATGACTTCCATCGTTCCTTACCTCCGAATTCCGGGCGCTGACATGCACCCTCAAACCGTATCATCGTCACTGGCGCGGCGGTCGGGGAGCCGACCGCGCACATCCAGCCACCTGTCCAGAAACCCCAGTGCCGCCATGGCCAGAACCACGTGCGGCACCAGGACCAGCAAAAAATAGAACCCCACCAGCCAGACCGCGTGCAGGTCCAGTCGGCCCAGTCCCCCGTGGACCACCGCCAGCCCCTGCAGCAGGAACAGCGCGGCGACCACCATCAACAGGTGCAGCGCCACCGGGGCAGCCCCCGCCGGGGTCATCACCGCGCCGGCGAAGAGCAGCAGGGCGACCCAGACGAGCCGCGGGTCCAGACGGAGCGCATGGAACGCCTGCTGGAAGCCCCCCGGATTGTACAGGATCGCCTGCCACCATCGGGCAATGAACAGCGTCGCCGCCAGGCTCAGGACCATGGCGGCCCCGATCACCCCGGTAAACATGAAGGCCATGTCGCCCAGCACCTCCATGGCTGCGGGATCCAGCGCCGCGCCCTGCTCCTGGAACTGCTGCAGGATCCGCCCCATCTGCTCCTGCCACCAGGCACCGGGATCGGCCAGCAGCAGATGGAAGAGCGCGACCACCGCGCCCCCCAGAAGGCCGGCCACCAGCAGGGCGGAGGAGAGCGAGACCGTCCGCCGCAGGACCTCGGCGACCACCCAGACCGGGGCCCAGACCCCGACCAGGTAGGCCAGCCCGACCACTCCGCCGCCGCCGGCCACCAGACCCACGCCCAGCACCACCGCAGTGGCGATGCCGATGACCTGCAACCCCGCTGCGGCCCCGAAGACCAGCGTGTACAGGGCGACGGCCGCACCGCTGACGTAGCTCAGCGGCGCGATGATCAACGACAGGGCCGCGGCGACCACCGCGACCAGGGCCGCCTGCAGACGCCCCTGCGTGATGTATCCGGCAAGGGCGCGCACGGGGCTTCAGCCTTCGTGGCGGTCCGAGTACGGCAGCAGCGCCAGGTAGCGGGCGCGCTTGATGGCCGTGGCCAGCTGGCGCTGATACTTGGCGCTGGTGCCGGTGATCCGGCTCGGGACGATCTTCCCGGTCTCGGTCACGTAGTTCTTCAGGGTGTTGATGTCCTTGTAGTCGATCTCCTTCACACCCTCGGCGGTGAAGCGGCAGTACTTGCGGCGGCGGAAGAACCGGGCCATGGTCATTCTCCTTTCTGTATTCGTTGCGTGTGGCTTCGACCCTCCGTGGGGGGGGCGGGTCCTTCGATGTCGATCGGTGTGATGGTGTTGGCGCGCAGGACCAGTCGGGCATCGCCCTGACGGTAGCCGGATCGGGCCACGAAGCCCTCGACCCGGACCGCCTCACCGACCACGAGGCGGTCGACGCGGTCCTGCAGCGGCTCGCCGGCGGCAAAGACCTGGATGCGCAGCTGGACCATCCGGGGATGGCCGCCCTCTTCCTGTTCCGACTCGTGGCCGAGCATGAAGCGGGCGATGGGCTTTCCGGCCGGGTTGTGGCGCCGTTCCGGCGCCTCCAGCACCCGGCCCTCCAGGCACAGGCGGTTGGCGAGCGACGCGCTCACGCCCTCAGGCGGTATCGCCTTCCGCCGTCTCCGCGGGCGCCTCGCCAGCCGTTTCCGCCGACGGCGCGGGGCGGCTGCTGCCTTCGCGCTCCTTCTCCCGCTCCTTTTCCTTCGCCATGGGCGACGGCTCGGTCACGGCCTCGTCACGCGCCAGCACCATGTTGCGGATCACGGCGTCGTTGAAGCGGAAGGCGCTCTCCAGCTCTTCCAGCGCGGCGGCGGTGCATTCGACGTTCAGCAGGACGTAGTGCGCCTTGTGGATCTTGTTGATGGGATAGGCGAGCTGCCGACGGCCCCAGTCCTCGTGACGGTGGATCCGGCCGCCATCCCCTTCGACGATGGTACGGTAACGTTCCACCATGGCGGGGACCTGCTCGCTCTGGTCCGGATGGACCATGAAGACGATTTCGTAGTGTCGCATTGTCTCTCCTTGCGGGTTGAGTAGCCGCGCCCGGTATGGACTGCGGCAAGGAGTCGTGAATCAAGCCGGGCATTGTAGGCTACTCGGGGCGAAGTGCCAAGTCACCCGCTGCCGTGACCGCCGGAAGACGGCACTCCCCGTTGCCGCACCGCCTCGAACAGGCACACACCGGCGGCCACCGAGACATTGAGGCTCTCGGCACCGCCCGCCATGGGCAGTCGCGCGACCACGTCGCAGTTCTCCCGGGTCAGGCGCCGCAGCCCCCGCTCCTCGGCACCGAGGACCAGGATCAGCGGACCGGTGAGGTCGACGTCGTAGAGGACCGTGTCGGTATCTCCGGCGGCGCCGACGATGAACAGCCCGCCCGCCCCCAGCTCCTTCAGTGTCCGGGCCAGGTTGGTGACCTGGTAGAGGGGCAGACGCTCGGCGGCACCGGCGGCGACCTTGCGGGCCGTGGCGGTCAGTCCGGCAGCGCGATCCCGGGGGGCGATGACCCCGGCGGCGCCGGCGGCCTCGGCGGTGCGCAGACAGGCCCCGAGGTTGTGCGGGTCCTGGACGCCGTCCAGGGCCAGCCAGAGCCCGCCCGCGGCGGCGGCATCACGGAGTTCCGCCCAGCCGCCGACGCGCGGCGCACCCTCGCCGACGACACCCTGGTGGCGACCGCCCTCCGCCAGGTCATCCAGGCGCTGACGGCGGCTGCTCTCCACCGGGACGCCCGCGGCTTCGCACTCGGCGACCAGCTCGGTCAGGCGGCGGTCGGTGCGCCGTTCGTCCACCACCACCCGGCGCAGGGTCCCCGCCTCCAGGGCCGCGCGCACGGCGTGGAGGCCGTGGACGCGGTGGCTCATTCGCCCTTCTTGCCGCCGCCCTTGCGACCGCTCCGGCGCCGCTTGCGCGGGGCCGACTCGGACTCGGCGCGCGGCTCCGCCAGTTCGAAGTCGATCTTGCGCTCGTCCAGATCGACCCGGACCACCTTCACGTGGACGGTGTCACCCAGCGAGTAGACGCGGCCGCTCTTCTCCCCCACCAGCTGGTGGCGGGTCGCCTCGAAGTGGAAGTAGTCCTTCTCCAGCGCGGAGATGTGAAGAAGGCCGGTGACGTAGATGTTCTTCAGCTCGATGAACAGGCCGAAGCCGGTGACCCCGGTCACCAGGCCGGCATAGACCTCGCCGACCTTGTCCTGGATGAACTCGCACTTGAGGGTATCCTCGGCGTCGCGCGTGGCGTCGTCGGCGCGCCGCTCGGTCATGGAGCAGTGCTCGCCGAGCTTGTGCATCTCGCCGGCGGAATAGGGGTAATCTCGGCCCTCACCGCGGCCGAACAGCTTGCCCAGCTTGCCGCGCACCGGCTTCTGCTGGCGATCCAGCAGCAGCCGGATGCCGCGATGGATGACCAGATCGGGGTAACGGCGAATGGGTGAGGTGAAGTGGGTGTAGGCGTCGAAGCCGAGCCCGAAGTGGCCGACGTTCTCCGGCGAATAGAGCGCCTGGTTCATGCTGCGCAGGACCAGGGTCTGGATCAGGTGGAAATCCTCCCGCCCCTCGGCCTGCTTCATCAGGGTCGAGACGTGGTGGGCCTCCGGCTCGTCCCCCCCTTCGAGCTTCAGGCCGCGCTCCGCCAGGAAGGTACGCAGATCGTCCAGCTTTTCCTTGCGCGGCGGCTTGTGGACCCGGTAGAGAGTCAGCAGGTTGTTCTTCTGCAGGAAGTCGGCGGTACAGGTGTTGGCCGCCAGCATGAACTCCTCGATCATACGGTGGGCGTCGGTGCGCTCCACCGGGACGATGCGCTCGATCTTGCGATCGGCGCCGAACTTGATCTTGGTCTCCACCGTGTCGAAGTCGATGGCACCGCGCCGCTCGCGCTCCCGGCGCAGGGCCTGGTAGAGGTTGTGCAGCTCGTCCACGTCCTTGACGACGTGGCGGTAGCTGTCACGGACCACCGGGTCGTTCTGCTCCACCATGGCGGCGACCTCGGTGTAGGTCAGCCGGGCATGGGAACGCATGACGCCGTTCATGAAGCGGTAGTCGCGCACCTGGCCCTGGCGATCGATATCGATGGCCACCGCCATGCAGAGGCGGTCGACTTCCGGGTTCAGCGAACAGAGCCCGTTGGAGAGCGCCTCCGGCAGCATCGGGACCACCTGGTTGGGGAAGTAGACCGAATTGCCGCGATTGCGCGCCTCCTCGTCCAGCGCCGAGCCGGGCTGCACGTAGTGGGCGACGTCGGCGATGGCCACGTGCAGGCGCCAACCCTCGCTGGTGACCTCGCAGCAGACCGCGTCGTCGAAGTCCTTGGTGTCCTCGCCGTCGATGGTCACCAGCGGCAGTTCACGCAGGTCCTCGCGCCCGTCCTTGTCCTCCTCGGCCACCTCTGCCGGGATGGTCTCGGCCTCGCGGCTCACCGCCTCCGGCCACTCATGGGGGATACCGTGGGCACGCAGGGCGACGTCCACCTCCATGCCGGCGCCCAGATGCTCCCCGAGGATCTCCACCACCCGGCCCAGCGGCTTGCGATGGCGGCTGGGCTGCTCGATGATCTCCACGGTGACGATCTGGCCCTCGCCGGCCCCGTTCCACTCCTCCGGCGCCACCAGGATCTCCTGGTTGATGCGCCGGTTGTCGGGCTCGACCACCCCGATGCCGGCCTCGTCGAAGAAGCGCCCGACCACCCGGGTGGTATTGCGCTCCACCACCTCGACGATGCGCCCTTCCGGACGCCCCCGCCGGTCCATGCCGATGATGGTCGCCACGGCGATGTCGCCGTGGAGAACCGGGTGCATCGCCTTGGGCGAGAGGAAGAGGTCCTGGCCGCCCTGCTCCGGCGACAGGAAGCCGAAACCGTCGGGATGCCCGATGACCCGGCCGCGCACCAGCTCCATGTGGCTGAGCAGGCCGTAGTCACCGTTGCGGTTGCACATCAGCTGGCCGTCACGCTCCATGGCGCGCAGCCGGCGACGCAGGGCCTCCAGCTGTTCATCGCCCGCGAGACCGAGCTCCGACGCCAGCTCGTCGCGCGACATGGGGCGGCCATTGCCCTCCAGCACCGACATGATGTATTCGCGGCTGGGGATGGGATTCTCGTACTTCTCCGCCTCGGCCGCGGCCTTGGGATCGCGTGCGGGCTTACGACTCGCCATGGGGAAGACTCCGGCTACGGGGGGTGTTCGTCGTGGCGGCAGGCCACGGCAGGCTGTTCTGGTTCTGGAATGCTTGTCTGATCATGGGGGTAGTATACCGATGCCGACCGAACGTTGACAGACCACCATGGGTTGGATTAAAGTTTCGCACTTCAACGGTGAGGCTACGCCCACCGCGCCGAGGTGGTGAAATTGGTAGACACGCTAGCTTCAGGTGCTAGTGGGGGAAACCCCGTGGAGGTTCAAGTCCTCTCCTCGGCACCAGTTACCTGATAGAGCCCGCTCAGCTTCGCGCTGCAGCGGGCTCTTTCGTTTCCGGGGTCGTTATTACGGGACCACCCGACGGACCCCGGGTCCGCCCCGATCGGATCGCCGTGCCGGGCGCACGCACGCGGCACGGCATCGGAGAGACCGATTCAGTCAGCGAAGGGGTCGCGCAGGACGATGGTCTCGTCGCGTTCGGGACCGGTGGAGATGATGTCGATGGGGGTCTCGGTGAGCGCCTCGATGCGCCGGAGGTAGGCGCGCGCATTGGCCGGGAGCGCCTCGAAGTCGGTGATCCCCTCGGTGGATTCGTGCCACCCCGGCATCTCCTCGTAGACCGGCTCGCAATCGCCGAACGCCTCGGCGCCCACCGGCGGCGTCTCCTGAACCCCGCCCGCATGGCGATAGCCGATGCAGATCCGGATGGTCTCCAGACCGTCGAGGACGTCGAGCTTGGTGATGCACAACCCGGACGTGCCGTTGAGGATGTTGGCCCGGCGCAGGGCCACGGCGTCGAACCAGCCGGTGCGCCGCGCGCGACCGGTGGTGGCCCCGAATTCGTGCCCGCGGCGCGCCAGATGCTCGCCCATGGCGTCGTCGAGCTCGGTGGGGAACGGGCCCGATCCCACCCGCGTGGTGTACGCCTTGGTGATGCCGAGCACATACCCGAGCTGCCCCGGTCCCACGCCGCTGCCGGAGGCGGCCCCGCCGGCGGTGGTGGTGGAGGAGGTCACGTACGGGTAGGTCCCGTGGTCGATGTCCAGCAGGGTCCCCTGCGCGCCCTCGAACAGCAGGCTGGCGCCGGACTTGTTGAGCTGATAGAGGCGCTCCGGGACATCGGCCATCATCGGCTCCAGTTCCTCGGCGTACGCCAGGGCCTGGTCCAGGGTGGCCCGGAAGTCCACCGGCTGCTGGCCGAAATACTGCTGCAGGGCGAAGTTGTGGTAGTCCAGCACCTCGCCGAGCTTGTCGGCAAACCGCTCGCGGTGGAACAGGTCTCCCAGACGCAGGCCGCGACGGCTCACCTTGTCCTCGTACGCGGGGCCGATCCCGCGTCCGGTGGTGCCGATGGCCGCATCGCCCCGGGCCTGTTCACGGGCGGCGTCCAGCGCCTCGTGATAGGGCAGGATCAGCGGGCACGCCTCGCTGATCCGCAGGCGCTCGCGCGCCGGCACGCCTTCCTCCTCGAGCATGGCCAGCTCTTTCAGCAGCGCGGCCGGCGACAGGACCACCCCGTTGCCGATGAAGCACTGGACGTCGGGCCGCAGGATCCCGGACGGGATCAGGTGCAGGACCGTCTTCCGGTCACCGATAACCAGGGTATGGCCGGCGTTGTGTCCGCCCTGGAACCGAACCACCCCGCCGACCCGCTCGGTGAGCAGATCGACGACCTTGCCCTTGCCCTCGTCTCCCCACTGGGAGCCGACCACAACCACATTCTTGCCCATGATGTTACCGCCTCTCTATTCACCGACCGCAGGGACAACCTGCCACTGGCCGTCCTGCTGGACCAGACGGCGATCACACCCCATCGTCTGGGCGTCTCCCCCCTGTTCCGGCAACTCCACCACGACACGCTCGCCCTCGGCGCGCAATGTGTCGATGGTGCGTTGCCAGGCCATCCGCTCCTGCGGCTCCTCGACCCACGGTGCAAAGATCCCGCCGGCCGAGGGGACTCCCGCGCCCCCGGCGCTCAGAGCCACCAGTTCACGGAGGTCAGCGCTGAATCCCGTTGCCGGCCGCGCCCGCCCGAAGACCCCGCCGATGTCGTCGTACCGCCCCCCCATGGCGACGGTCCGTCCATGGGTGGCGTCCATGGCGGCAAAGACGACACCGGTGTGGTAGCGATAGCCGCGCAGTTCTCCGAGGTCGAAGTGGAGAGTCACGCCGGGCAGGCGCTCGGCCACGGCATCGGCGATGGCCTCCAGATCGTCCAGCGCCGCCACCACGTCATCGCTGGTCCCGCTCAGCAGCTCCCGCGCCTCGGCGAGGACGCTCCGGTCGCCATGCAGGTCGGGCAGCCTCAACAGCAGATGGCGCAGTGTCCCCTGTACCCCGCCCTCTTCCAGGATGTCGGGGAGTTCCGGTCGCGCCTTGCGCTGCAGGGCGTCGAACAGCTGCTCCTCGTGCCCCGGCTCCAGCTCGGTGGCGGCCACCAGGCCGCGATAGATGCCCACATGGCCGAGATCGAGATGGATGTCTTCAAGGCCCACCGCCTGAAGGCTGGCCACCATCAGAGCGACGATCTCCACATCACTCTCGGTGCCGCCATGGCCGAAGAGTTCGGCCCCGACCTGCAGCGGCGCCCGCGATCCGGCCCCGTTCTCCGGCCGGGTCCGCAGCACCGTGCCCTGGTAGCAGAGCCGTTCCGGCACGTCCCGGCCCAGGCGATGGGCGTCCATCCGTGCCACCTGCGGCGTCATGTCGGCGCGCACGCCGAGCAGACGCCCACTGAGCTGATCGGTGAGCTTGAAGGTCTGCAGATCCAGGTCGTTACCGGTCCCGGTCAGCAGGGATTCCAGGTACTCGATGAAGGGGGGCATCACCAGTCGGTAGCCCCAGCGACCGTGGAGGTCCACCAGGGTCCGGCGCAGGGTCTCGAGACGTTCGGCCTCGTCGGGCAACGCCTCGTCGATCCCTTCGGGCAGAAGCCAGCTGTCTGTGGGTTGCATGGAGGTTTTCCGGGTTTACTGGAAGATGTAGAGGAGCAACGCCCCGAGGGCCATGACCACGAGTCCGGTGGTCCGGATCTCGCGATCGCCCAGCTCGGCCACCCGGGTCACCATGGAGCGGTAACCCCGGGGGCTCAGGGCTGGCAGCAGCCCCTCGATGACGAGGACCAGCGCTATGGCCATGATCACGGCCTCGCTCATGCCGCGACCCTAGTCGTCACCCAGCTGACCGCGGAAGTAACGGAAGAAGTCCGTACCCGGCTCCAGCACCATGAAGTTCCTGTCGCCTTCGAAGCTCTCGCGATAGGCCTGGAGGCTGCGATAGAGGGCGTAGAACTCGCTGTCCCGGTCGTGGGCCTCGGCGAAGATGGCCGCAGCATTGGCATCGCCGTCACCCCGGATACGCTGGGCCTCACGGTAGGCCTCCGCCAGGATCACGGTGCGCTCGCGATCGGCCTCGGCGCGGATCCGCTCGGCGGCCTCTTCACCCCGGGAGCGCAGGTCCTGGGCCACCCGGCGACGCTCGGAGCGCATACGGTCGTAGATGGACGCACTCACCTCGTCGGGCAGGTCGATGCGCCGGACCCGCACATCGCGGACGTCGATGCCGAAGACATCGGCCTCCTCGTTGGCCCGCGCCTGCATCACCTGCATGATCTGCGCCCGTTCGCCGGAGACCACCTCCTGCACGGTGCGCTTGGCGAACTCCGCCAGCAGGCCGTCAGTGATGACGCGCTGCAGCCGCTGAGTGGCCTGGGCCTCGACACCCCCGGTGGACCGGTAGTACTGGCCCGGATCGGTGATCTGCCACTTCACGTAGTAGTCGACAATGACGTTCTTCTTCTCGCTGGTGAGGAAGCGTTCCGGATCCGCGTCCAGCGTCAGCACGCGATTGTCGAACTTGCGGACGTTGTTGATGAACGGCGTCTTGAAGTGGAGACCCGGGTCGTGGTCATCCTTGATGATCTCACCCAGCCGGAACTTCAGGGCGTGTTCACGCTCGTCCACGGTGAATATCGACATCGCCAGGATAAAGAGCCCGACGGCGATGACGATGGCAATGATGTTCATGGAGCGGCCCATTAGCGCACCTCCCGACTGCGTGCGTTCTCGCGGGCCCGGTCACCGGTCGTCCCACTGGTACTGCCGCGTTCCACCGGGACCCGCGGGTCGTTGGGGTCGAGCAGGCCACCGGGGCCCATGGCTCCGGCGGCGCCGGCGCCCATCATCTGTTCGAGGGGCAGGTACATCAGATTGCCGCTGCTCTCGACGTCGACCATGATCTTCCCGACGTTGGCGAGCACCGACTCCATGGTCTCGATGTAGAGCCGCTCGCGGGTCACGTCCGGGGCGTTCTGGTACTGCTCCAGCAGGGCGACGAAGCGATCGGCCTCACCCTCGGACTGCGCCACGCGCTGCTGGGCATAGCCGTTGGCCTCCTCGATCTGGCGCGCCGCGTTACCGCGTGCCCGCGGGATGATCTCGTTGACGTAGACCTCCGCCTCGTTGATCAGGCGCTGCTGGTCCTCGCGCGCCCGCACCGCATCGGCGAAGGCGTCCTGAACCTGCTGTGGCGCCTGGGCGCTCTGCATGTTGAGGCTGGTCACTATCAGCCCCGATTGATAGTTGTCCAGGGTCTCCTGCACCAGCTCCCGGGCCATCTGCGCGATCTCCGCGCGGCCCGTGGTGATGACCATGTCCAGGGTGGACTTGCCGACGATCTCGCGGATGGCGCTCTCGGTGGCCTGGCGCAGGGCGCGATCCGGATTGCGCACGTTGAAGACGTAGTCGTGCGGATCCGCCACGCGGTACTGGATGGCGAACTGGGCGTCCACCAGGTTCTCGTCCTGGGTCAGCATCAGCGCCTCGTCGCCGCGCAGGCCGATCTCGACGTTGCGGATCTGGTCGATGTCCACCGTCTCCACCGCCTGGATGAAGCGGGGGTGCCAGTGCGGCCCCGGGTCGGCGGTGGTGTGGTAGGCGCCGAACATGGTCACCACGCCGCGCTTGCCGTCGTCGACGATGTAGATGCCGGAGAGCGCCCAGATGATCAGGACCACCAGCAGGACGCCGCCGATGCCGCCCATGGAGATCGACGGACCGCCGCCCCCGGACGAGCCACCGTCGCCGTCGCCTCCGCCTCCGAACAGACCGCGCACCTTGTTCTGGAAGTTGCGCAGTACCTCATCGAGATCGGGGGGACCCTGATTGTTGTCGGGGCTGCCCCACGGATCCTTGTTGCCGCCCGAGTTCCCTCGGGGGCCGCCGCCGCCCGGCTCATTCCACGCCATGGATTACCTCACTGATGACACGACGTTCTCCGGACCCGCTTGGTCCGGGGAGACCGATTCTAGGTAGCTTGCCCCTTCCCCGCAAGCGCCGTGTACGGTTTTACCCAAGCTCCCCCGTCATGGACGAGGTTGTTCAGGACGCCCGACAGGGTGTCGGGGCGATGTCCTCCTGCCGGGTCAGCCGCTCCAGCTCGCGACGCGGCAACTCCACCTCCACGGTACACTCGCCGTCGGGCGCGTACGCTTCCCGCCGCACCGCGCCCAGCTCATGGAGCCGTGCCCGCAGGCGCCCCTGCTCCGGCCCCAGGGTAAGCCGACACTGGACGTGGTCCTCCGCCAGCTGCTCGGCCACCTCGGCCATCAGGTCCTCCAGACCGCGGCCGTCCAGAGCGCTCACCCAGACCCGCCAGGGCCGGCCCTGGTGATCACGCTCGACGTGCGGCTCTTCCCCGGCCAGCCGATCGATCTTGTTGTAGACCAGCAGCTGCGGGATCGTGCTGGCCCCCACCGCCTCCAGCACCTCGTTGACGTCGTCGATGCGGTCGTTGCGCTCCGGATCGGCGGCATCCACCACATGGAGCAGCAGGCTCGCCTCGCGGGTCTCCTGCAGAGTGGAGCGGAAGGCGGCCACCAGCTCATGGGGGAGGTGGCGGATGAAACCGACGGTGTCGGCCATGACGACACTCAGACCCCGGGGCAGCTCCAGCCGGCGCAGGGTGGCATCCAGGGTGGCGAAGAGCTGGTCGGCGGCGTAGATGTCGCTGGTGGTCAGGGCATTGAACAGGGTCGACTTGCCGGCGTTGGTGTACCCCACCAGCGAGACCACCGGCAGCTCCGCCCGCTGACGCCCACGGCGCCCCTCGGCACGCTGCCGGTCGACCTTCTCCAGCCGCCGCTCCAGCTTCTTGATGCGCTCGCCCAGCAACCGCCGGTCGGTCTCCAGCTGGGTCTCGCCGGGTCCGCGCAGGCCGATGCCGCCCTTCTGCCGCTCCAGGTGGGTCCAGCCGCGCACCA
>CAZGJO010000041.1:0-12757 GCA_964525685.1 uncultured Ectothiorhodospiraceae bacterium
ATACGGTCTGCTACTACTGCGCCTGCAACAAGATCGTGACCAAGGACCGCGGGCGCGCCGAACCCTATCTCCGCCGCCTCCATCGCGAGCTGGAGTTGCAGGGGGAGCTGTTCGATGGCCAGCGCCCGGTGGACCAGATGCACTGGGGCGGCGGCACGCCCACCTTCCTCTCCCACGGCGAAATGGAGGAGCTGGTGGCCACCATCGATCGCCACTTCGCCCTGCGCCATGACGACAGCGGCGAGTACGGCATCGAGATCGATCCCCGGGAGGTGGCGCCGGGCACGCTGGCGCTGCTGCGCCGGCTCGGCTTCAATCGGCTGAGCATCGGTGTCCAGGACCTGGACGCGCGGGTGCAGCAGGCGGTGAACCGGGTGCAACCGGAGGCGGTCACCTTCGGCGCCATCGACGAGGCGCGGCGCGAGGGTTTCCATTCGGTGAGCATCGACCTGATGTACGGGCTGCCGCACCAGAGCCGGGCAAGTTTCGCCGAGACCCTGGACCGGGTGGCCGCCGCGCGCCCGGACCGCATCGCCGTGTTCAACTACGCCCATCTGCCGCACATGTTCGGGCCGCAGCGGCGCATCGACGAGGCCGATCTGCCGAGCCCGGCGGAGAAGCTGGCCATCCTCCGCGACACCATCGAGCGGCTGACGGCGGCGGGCTATGTCTACATCGGCATGGACCATTTCGCCCTTCCGGAGGACGAACTGGCCCGCGCCCAGCGGGCGGGGACGCTGCACCGGAACTTTCAGGGTTACTCCACCCACGCCGACTGCGACCTCATCGCCGTGGGGGTCACCGGCGTCGGCCAGGTCGGTCAGAGCTACAGCCAGAACGTGCGCGAGGTCGAACCCTACTTCGAGCGCATCGACGCCGGCGAGCTGCCGATCTTCCGGGGCATCGAGCTGTCCTTCGACGATCGCCTGCGCCGGGCGGTGATCACCGATCTCATCTGCCATTTCCGGCTGGATCGCCGGGCCACCGGCGAGCGCTGGGGGGTGGACTTCGACGACTATTTCGCCGACGAGCTGGCGGCCCTGGCGCCCATGGCGGCGGACGGGCTGGTCGCCTTCGAGGGCGACGTCCTGCGGGTGTGCGAGCCGGGCAAGTTGCTCATTCGCAATCTGCATGACCTTCGACGCCTATCTAGAACAGGCCGGCGAGAAGCCGCGTTTCTCGCGGGTGATCTAGCCCCCGTGCCGGCGGGCGGACACCCCGGTGGGTTGTGCGATATACTGACCGGATGTCATTGAACTACGATCTGCACAGCCATTCGACGGCCTCCGACGGCAGCCTGACCCCCGGCCAGCTGGTGGCGCTCGCGACCGAGCGCGGGGTCGATGTGCTGGCGCTCACCGACCACGACACCGTGGCCGGGCTGGCCGAGGCCCGGGCTGCGGCGACGGAGAGCGCCGTCGAGCTGATCGACGGCATTGAACTCTCGGTGACCTGGGAGGGGCAGACCATCCATGTGGTCGGTCTCGGCATCGACCCGGAGGCCCCGGAGCTGGTGGCGGGCCTGGCGCGCATGCGCGAATTCCGGATCTGGCGCGGCGAGGAGATGGCCCGGCGACTGGAAAAGGCGGGGATCCCCGGCGCCTACGAGGGCGCCCGGGCCTACGCCCACGGGCCGAACCTCAGTCGCACCCACTTCGCGCAGTTCCTGGTGGCGAACGGCCACGCGCGGGATGTTCGCCGGGTCTTCAAGCGCTTCATGAAGCCGGGCAAACCGGGCCACGTGCCGGGGCAGTGGGCCGATCTGGAAGAGGCCATGGGCTGGCTCCGGGCCGCCGGCGGCGAGGCGGTCATCGCCCATCCCGCGCGCTACGGCCTGACGCGGCGCAAGCTGCTGCGGTTGTTCGGAGAATTCCGGGAGCTGGGGGGCGACGCCATCGAGGTGGTCTCCGGCAGCCACGATCCCGACGGCACCGCGCGCATGGCCGCCGAGGCGCGCGGCCTCGGGTTTCGGGCCTCCCGGGGCTCCGATTATCATGGGCCGGAGAAGAGCTGGGCCGAACTCGGTCGCGTCGACCCGCTGCCGTCGGGCTGTACCCCCATCTGGGAGGCCTGGGAGGTGTCGGGTCGTCGGCCCGGTGCCGAGTCCATTGCCATGCACCACAACGAACCGTGTCCGCAGCCATGAGCCAGTACTTCACCATCCATCCCGAGAACCCGCAGCAGCGGTTGATCAACCAGGCGGTGGGTATCGTCGAGGCCGGGGGGGTCATCGCCTATCCCACCGATTCCGGCTACGCCCTCGGCTGCCGTCTGGACGACAAGAAGGCCATGGAGCGCCTGCGCGCCATCCGCGGGCTGGATGACAAGCACCACCTGACGCTGGTCTGCCGCGATCTCTCCGAGATCGGCGTCTACGCCCGGGTGGACAACACCGCCTACCGCCTGTTGAAGGCGCATACGCCCGGGCCGTACACCTTCATCCTCGGCGCCACCCGTGAGGTTCCACGCCGACTGCTGCATCCGAAGCGCAAGACCATCGGCCTGCGGGTGCCGGGCAACCCCATCGCCCAGGCCCTTCTCGCCGGACTGGGCGAGCCGATCATGAGCGCCACGCTGATCCCGCCGGGCGAGGAGCTGCCGCTGGCCGATCCCGAGGACATTCGCGAGCGTTTCGGCCACCAGCTCGAGCTGGTCATCGACGGGGGCGCCGGCAGCCTGGAGCCGACCACCGTGGTCGATTTCGTCGACGGCGTCCCCGAGGTGGTCCGCACGGGCGCCGGGGACGCCACGGCCTTCCGCTAGGCCTCATCCCATCAACCATCCACGCCATCCGGCCGACAGGACATCCACGTGAGCCCCAACGCCTCTTCGAACACCCGCGTCCTCTCCGGCATGCGCCCCACCGGACGCCTGCACCTCGGCCACTACCACGGGGTGCTGAAGAACTGGGTCAAGCTGCAGCACGAGTACGACTGCTTCTTCTTCGTCGCCGACTGGCACGCCCTGACCACCCACTACGAGCACCCGCAGGGGATCGCCGAGGCGAGCTGGGAGATGGTCATCGACTGGCTGGCGGCGGGGGTGAACCCCGGCTCGGTGACCCTGTTCCAGCAATCGCGGGTGACCGAGCACGCCGAACTGCACCTGCTGCTGTCGATGATGACGCCGCTGGGCTGGCTGGAGCGGGTGCCGAGCTACAAGGATCAGCAGGAGCAGCTGCGCGAGAAGGATCTGGCCACCTACGGCTTCCTCGGCTACCCGCTGCTGCAGAGCGCCGACATCCTCATCTACCGCGCCGGGCTGGTGCCGGTGGGCGAGGACCAGGTCGCCCACGTCGAGCTGACCCGCGAGGTGGCGCGCCGCTTCAACCACCTCTATGGCCGCGAGCCCGGCTTCGAGGAGCGCGCCGAGGCGGCGGTCAAGAAGATGGGCAAGAAGAACGCGAAGCTCTACAACGAGCTGCGCCGCCGCTACCAGGAACAGGGGGATGCCGAGGCGCTGGAGACCGCCCGGGCCCTGCTGGAGACCCAGCAGAACATCACCCTGGCCGATCGCGAGCGGCTGTTCGGTTTCCTCGAAGGGAGCAGCAAGATCATCCTGCCGGAGCCGGACCCGCTGCTCACCGAGGCCTCGCGCATGCCGGGGCTGGACGGACGCAAGATGTCCAAGTCCTACGACAACACCATCAGCCTGCGCGACGAGCCGGAGGTGGTGGAGAAGAACCTGCGCACCATGCCCACCGATCCGGCGCGGGTGCGGCGGGACGACCCCGGCACGCCGGAGAAGTGCCCGGTCTGGCCGCTGCACGAGGTCTATTCCGACGAGGCGACCCAGCAGTGGGTCCAGGAGGGCTATCGCAGCGCCGGGATCGGTTGCGTGGAGTGCAAGGGACCGGTCATCGAGGCGGTGCAGGCGGAGCTGGCCCCGCTGCGCGAGCGTGCCCGGGAGTTCGAGGACAATCCCGAGATGGTGCGCAAGATCATCCACGACGGCTGCGAGGCCGCGCGCGACACCGCCCGGGACACCCTGGAGGAGGTGCGTCAGGTCATGGGCCTGACGCCGCGCTGACCCATGACCGAGGAGGCCGCCGCCCCGGCATCGACCGGACCGCGTCAGGACGAGATGCCCTTCGCGGTGGTGGAGGGGGAGCCGTATACCGAACTCCCGAAGGATCTCTACATCCCGCCCGACGCCCTGGAGGTCTTCCTCGACACCTTCGAGGGGCCGCTGGATCTGCTGCTCTACCTCATCCGGCGCCAGAACCTGGACATCCTCGACATCCCGATCCTCACCATCACGCGCCAGTACATGGAGTACGTGGAGCTGATGAAGGCCATGCGGCTGGAGCTGGCGGCGGAGTATCTGGTCATGGCCGCGATGCTCGCCGAGATCAAGTCGCGGATGCTGCTGCCGCGCCCCGAGCAGTCTGACGACGACGAGGACCACGATCCCCGCGCCGAGCTGGTGCGCCGGTTGCAGGAGTACGAGCGCTACAAGCAGGCCGCCGAGGACCTGGACGCCATGCCCCGGGTGGAGCGCGACATCGCCCAGGCCGTGGTGCCGGTGGAGGGTCTGCAAACGGTGCGCAGCGAGCCCCGGGTGGGGCTGGACGAGCTGCTGGAGGCCTTCCGCGACGTCCTGCGCCGTGCCGACATGTTCGCCAGCCACCATGTGGAGCGCGAGCCGCTATCGGTGCGCGAGCGCATGTCGTGGGTGCTGGAGCAACTCGACGGGGCCCAGTATGTCGAGTTCGCCAGCCTGTTCCCGGTGGAGGAGGGGCGCGCCGGCGTGGTGGTGACCCTGCTCGCCCTGCTGGAGCTGCTCAAGGACACCCTGGTGGAGCTGGTCCAGAACGAGGCCTTTGCCCCCATCCATGTGCGTGTGGTTCAGAATGCCGGGGAGGAGTCGACATGAACCGGGATACCGTCAAGGCGGTGGTCGAGGCCGCCCTGTTTGCCGCCAACGAGCCACTGAGCATCAACCGGTTGCAGCACCTGTTCGAGGGCGACGCGGGGGAGCTGGTGCCGGACGACGCGACCCTGGCCAGCCTGCTCGCCGAACTGCAGTCGGATTACGCCGAGCGCGGGGTCGAACTGGTGGCGGTGGCCAGCGGCTGGCGCTTCCAGACCCGCGCGGACTGGGCGCCATGGGTCAGCCGTCTGTGGGAGGAGCGGCCGCAGCGTTATTCGCGCGCGCTGCTGGAGACCCTGGCGGTGATCGCCTATCGTCAGCCCATCACCCGGGGGGATATCGAGGATATCCGCGGGGTCAGCGTGTCCACGCCGATCATGAAGACCCTGCAGGAGCGCGAGTGGGTGCGCGTGGTCGGCCATCGCGACGTCCCGGGGCGGCCGGCGCTCTACGCCACCACGCGGGCCTTCCTCGACCACTTCAACCTCACCAGCCTGGACGATCTGCCGAGCCTGGCGGAGTTGCGCGATCTGGACGAGATCAACGCCGAGCTCGACCTCCGGGATGACGCCCCGGCCAGCGACGCTGAAGCCGTGGATGGGGAAATGGACACCCGGAACAGTACGGAAACGAACCCATGAGCGAGAAACTGCAGAAGGTCCTGGCGCGCGCCGGGCTCGGCTCGCGCCGCGAGCTGGAGGGCTGGATCGAGGCCGGCCGCGTGCGCGTCAACGGCCGACCGGCCGGTCTCGGGGACCGCGTGGAGCCGGGCGACCGCCTCCAGGTGGACGGGCGCGATGTCAGCATCGACCAGGCCCCGCGGATCCGGGTGCTGGCCTACAACAAGCCCGAGGGGGAAGTGACCACGCGCAGCGATCCCGAGGGCCGGCCCACGGTCTTCGATTCGCTCCCGCGCCTCGGTCGCGGGCGCTGGATCAGCGTCGGTCGCCTGGACATCAACAGCCAGGGGCTGCTGCTCTTCACCAACGACGGCGATCTCGCCGCCGGGCTCACCCACCCGTCGTCGGAGGTGGAGCGCGAGTACGCCGTGCGCGTCTTCGGCGCGGTGGAACCGGCCACCCTGGAGCAGCTGCAGCGCGGTATCGAGCTGGACGACGGCCCGGCCGCCTTCGATCGCATCGAGGATGCCGGTGGTGAGGGGCGCAACCACTGGTACCACGTGGTCCTGCGCGAAGGGCGCCATCGTGAGGTGCGCCGGCTCTGGGAGGCGGTGGAACGGCCAGTGAGCCGCCTCATCCGCGTGCGCTACGGGCCGGTGGCGCTGCCGCGCCAGCTCTCCCGGGGCCGCTGGCAGGAGCTGGAGAGCCCGGCCATCGGCGAGCTGCTGGCGGCCGCCGGGCAGGGCCATCGCCGCGCCGAGCTGCAGGCGCCGAAGAGCGTGAAGCCGCGCAGTCGCAAGGGCGGTCCCGGCCGCCGGCGAGCCAAGCCGAAACGCCGGACCCGGTGATGGCGGCGGCTCCGGCTTCCCCGATGCCCCGGCTCGATCACCGGGCCGTCTTCGACCGCCTGCTGGCGGCGTACGGCCCGCAGCACTGGTGGCCGGCCAGTGACGGCCCCTTCGAGGTGATGGTCGGTGCGGTGCTGACCCAGAACACCGCCTGGACCAACGTCGAGCGCGCCATCGCCAACCTGCGTGACGCCGGGCTGCTGGAGCCGGCGGCCATGGGGGCGGCGCCCACCGAGACGCTGGCCGAGGCCATCCGGCCGTCGGGGTACTTCAACGTCAAGGCGCGGCGGCTGCAGGCGCTGGTGGCGTGGTATCACGCCGTCGGCGGTGCCGAGGCGCTGGCGCGGTGGTCCACCGACGACCTGCGGCGCGGATTGCTCGAGGTCAACGGGGTGGGCCCCGAGACCGCCGACGACATCGTCCTCTACGCCTTCCATCGGCCGGTCTTCGTCATCGATGCCTATACCCGCCGGATCTTCCAGCGCCTCGGCCTGGAACCGGCGCGGGGCGACGGCTACGAGGACTGGCGCGCGGCCTTCGAGGCGGCGCTGTTCGACCCCGCCGATCCCGCCGGCGGCGTGGCGCTCTTCAACGAGTATCACGCCCTCATCGTGGCCCACGGCAAGGACGTCTGCCGACCGCGTCCCCTCTGCGGCACGTGCGTGCTGGCCGACGCCTGTCCGGGGCGGGAACAGTAGTATTCACTGAATCGCTTGAATGTTCGGGCGGGCCTTGCCATAGTGGGGCCTCCACTCAAAGCGATTCCGGAGATCCCATGGCCACCATCGAGCTGACCAAGGACAATTTCGAAGAGACCATCGAGAACAACGACATGGTCCTCGTCGATTTCTGGGCATCCTGGTGCGGTCCGTGCCAGAGCTTCGCGCCCATCTTCGAGCAGGCCTCGGAGAAGCACGACGACGTCGTCTTCGCCAAGGTGGACACCGAGAATCAGCAGGAGCTCGCGGCCTACTTCCAGGTGCGCTCCATCCCGACGCTGATGCTCTTCCGCCAGAAGGTGATCCTCTTCTCCCAGCCCGGTGTGCTGCAGGAGCCCCAGCTCGAAGAGCTGCTCGGCAAGGCGCGGGATCTCGACATGGAACAGGTCCACAAGGAGGTCGCCGAGCAGCAGGCGGCCCAGGAGCAGGGCGAACAGGGCTGAATCCCTCGGGGGCGCGCCGACCCGCCTTCTCGTACTACACTGCTGGCCATTCCACCCCGAACGGAGGCCAGCATGAGCGAAGTCGAGCTACCCGATGTCCCCCCGGCGCCGAACATGGCGGAGGACCCCCGCGCCATCTCCATCGAGGAGGTGGTGCGCGACATGCGGATCACCCGGGTCCGCTACGTCATGGCCGACACCTCCGCCTATGTGCGCTACCTGCCGCGCTTCAATCCCAACCCCGAAGACCTCTCCGTGAACATCGACCCCTTCGCCGAGAACCACGTGGAGGCGGAGGAGACCGGCGAGTTCAGCATCCCGGAGCTGGTCAACGAGCTCAGCCAGGCCTACGTGAACATCTACCTCTTCCCGGATCGGGAGGCGCGCAACTACTTCATGGCGGGCTTCGACGAGAGCCTGAAGCAGGTGGACTTCGTCGCGGGCCGCTTCGAGTTCAGCCGCCTCTGGGTGACCGCGGGGATGAGCAACATCGGGCTGCCGGTGGCGGTCTTCCTGGGGCAGCGCCACGCGGTGAACAACCAGCCGTCGGTCTCCATCTACGACCACCGCGAACAGATTCGCGGCGAGCACGTCTATCGCGCCGTGCGCGGCTACGGCAACCATGTGGGTGAGGAGTTCCTCACCGGCACGGAGGCATGACCATGCGGGCATCACGTGCACTGAGCGGGCCGTTGCGCGGCCTGAACCCGGTGATGGCCATCACCGCGCTGCTGGTCATCGCCATCTTCGTGGCCTTCGGCGCCGGCTGGACCGCGCTGGCCGAAGAGGTCTTCTCGACCGTCGGCGATGCCATCGTGGCGACCTTCAAGTGGTACTACATCGGTGTGGTCGCTTTCTTCCTGCTCTTCGCCCTCTGGCTGCTGCTGTCGCGCTACGGCGATCTGCGCCTGGGCGACGACGACCGGCCGCCGGAGTTCGGTTATTTTGCGTGGTTCTCCATGCTGTTCGGCGCCGGCATGGGGATCGGGCTGGTCTTCTGGTCCATCGCCGAGCCCATCTTCCATCTGGGCGGCAACCCGTTCATCAGCGGGGAAGAGGCCGGTACCACGGCGGCGGCCGAGACGGCCATGCGCCTGACCTATTTCCACTGGGGGCTGCATCCGTGGGCGATCTACGCCATCGTCGGCCTGTCGCTGGCCTTCTTCTGCTATCGCAAGAAGCTGCCGCTCTCCATCCGGTCGGTGTTCTACCCGCTCATCGGTGAGCGGATCTACGGCCCCATTGGCCACGCCGTGGACACCCTGGCGGTGTTCGGCACGGTGTTCGGCGTGGCGACGTCGCTGGGCCTCGGGGTGGGGCAGATCAATACCGGCCTCAACCAGCTCTTCGGCATGGAGGTCTCCACCGCCAACCAGATCCTGCTCATTGCCGTGATCACCGCCATCGCCACCATCTCGGTGGTCTCCGGGGTCGGGCGCGGGGTGAAGATCCTCAGTGAGCTGAACCTCTACATGAGCTTCCTCATCCTGCTCTTCTTCCTGATCTTCGGGCCGACACTGGTGATCCTGGCGAGTTTCGTCACCGGCCTTGGCGATTACCTGCAGAACGTCCTCTACCTCAGCTTCTGGACCGATCCCATGGGCGCGCGTGACGCGGCCGAGTGGCAGGCCGGCTGGACGGTCTTCTTCTGGGGCTGGTGGATCGCCTGGGCGCCCTTTGTCGGGATCTTCATCGCCCGGATCTCCCGGGGGCGGACCATCCGCGAGTTCGTGCTCGGGGTGCTGGCGGTGCCGACCCTGCTGGCCATGTTCTGGCTCACGGTCTTCGGCGGCTCGGCGCTGTACGTCGAGTTGATGGAGGGGGCAGGCATCGCCGCGGCCGTGGCGGAAGACACCACCGTGGCGCTCTACTCCACCCTGGGTCACATCAGCCCGGCGATCCTCAACACCTTCATCGCCGTGGTGGCGACGCTGCTCATCGTGACCTACTTCATCACCTCGTCCGACTCGGCGACCCTGGTGGTGACCACCCTGCTGTCGGTGGGGGATCAGCATCCGCCCACCGGTCAGCGGGTGACCTGGGGGGTCATCGAGGGGCTGGTGGCGTCGGTGCTGCTGCTGGCGGGCGGTCTGTCGGCCCTGCAGGCGGCCGCCATCGCCGCCGCGCTGCCGTTCTCCATCATCATGTTGTTGATGTGCTACGGGCTGATCAAGGGGCTGCGCGAGGAGCGGCTGTTGATCCTCTACAGCAGCGAGAACGAGGCGCGCTAGGTCGGAGAGGGGCCCCGGAATATGGTATGGTGCGGCCCCTGCACCTATCGATAATCGGGGCCGGGCGCCCCCGCGACAACAGACAGTGATGCCATGCTTCTGGATGATTACCATTCCGTGACCCCCGAGGGGATCGTCATTTCGGCGGAGCAGGGGAGCCGGTTCGCCAAGGACGTCGCCGATGACTTCAATCCCATCCACGACGTCGATGCCAAGCGCTTCTGCGTCCCCGGGGATCTGCTCTTTGCCCTGGTCCTCTGCCACTACGGCCTTTCCCGGCGGATGACCTTCGACTTCCGCGGCATGGTCGGGGCCGATACACCGCTGAGCTTCCCCGAGGGAGACCCGGCGGTTCTGGCGATCGCCGATGCCGGTGGCAAGGAACTGCTGCAGGTGGAACGCGACGGCACGGTCTGTCGTGATCTGGCGGTCCTGGAGGATTTCGTTCGCCACTACGTCGCCTTCTCGGGCCACAACTTCCCCCACGTCCTGCACCCGCTGCTGCGGGAGCACGGGGTGATGTTCAATCCGGAGCGGCCGCTGGTGATGTACGACAGCATGAGTTTCGAGCTGAACGAGGAACCGACCACCGGGCTGGCGATGACCATGACGGACTCCCGCATGGAGGTCGCCGGCAAGCGTGGCGATATCCTGCTGGACTTCGCCATTACCGCCAATGGTCGCCCCATCGGGGCCGGGACCAAGAAGCTGGTGGTCAGCGGCCTGCGCGAGTATGACGACGAGCAGATGCAGGCGCTGATCACCGAGTTCAATGCCCGCAAGGCGGACTACTACGCCGCCATGCCGGACCAGCCGACCGGCCTCGCGGCCCGGGCGCGTTGAAGGAGGTCGTGTGAGTCGGGAACGGTATCGCGGCGAGGTGTACGCCCACGGGGAGACGCCCCGGCTCGGGGTCCTGATCACCAATCTCGGGACCCCGGATGCCCCGACCACGCCGGCCCTGCGCCGCTACCTGGCGGAGTTCCTCTGGGACCCACGGGTGGTGGAGATCCCGCGTCCGATCTGGTGGTTGATCCTCCACGGCATCATCCTGCGTACGCGGCCGAAGCGCTCTGCGGCGGCGTATGCCTCGGTCTGGACCGACGACGGCTCCCCGCTGCTGGCCATCGGCCAGCGCCAGCGCCGGGGCCTTGAGGAGCGCCTGGCGGCGGCGCTGCCGGGGCCCGTGAGCGTTGCCCTGGGCATGCGCTACGGCCGCCCGGCCATCGCCGACGCGCTGGCGGAGCTGCACGCCGCCGGGGCGCGCCGGATCATCGTGTTGCCGCTCTATCCGCAGTACGCCTCGGCCACCACCGGCTCCACCTTCGACGCCGTGGCCGACGCCCTGAGCGGTCAGCGCTGGGTGCCGGAGCTGCGCTTCGCCGGCCAGTATCACGACGATCCGGGCTACATCGCCGCCCTGGTGGCCAGCGTTCGCGAGCACTGGGCCGCGCACGGCGAGGCCGAACGGCTGCTGTTCTCCTTCCACGGCATCCCGAAGGCCGGGCGCGACGCCGGTGATCCCTACTTCTGTCAGTGCCTGAAGACCGGCCGGCTGGTGGCCGAAGCACTGGGCCTGCCGCCGGAGCGCTGGCAGGTCGCTTTTCAGTCGCGTTTCGGCAAGGCCGAGTGGATCCAGCCCTATACCGACGAGACCCTGAAGGCCTGGGGGGCAGAGGGCGTCGGGCGCGTGGACGTGATCTGCCCCGGCTTCTCCGCCGACTGTCTGGAGACGCTGGAAGAGATCGGTGAAGAGAATCGCGAGTACTTCCAGACGGCCGGTGGCGGTGAATTCCACTACATCCCGGCACTCAACGACCGCGCCGACCATCTCGACGCATTGAGTAACCTGATCCAGCGGCAGATCGCCGGCTGGCCGGAGGCCGAGGTGGCTCCGGATCCCTCCTCCCTGGAGGCCGAGCAGCAAAGGGCACGAGAGCGGGGCGCCCCACAGTAGGCTCCGAACAGCGTGAGCGACTCCCGGATCAGCGTTTTGTCGTCGTTTCCGCCTGCATCCCTGATCACCGCGACCCGGGGGCGTCGGCCGCAGGGATGCGGCCGTCGAGCCTACACGGATGTATTCACGGCGTCCCTCGGGGCGCGGTGATCAGGGATGCAGGCGGAAGCGACGACAAAACGCGGTGAACCGTGGCACCAGGAACACGACACTCAGCCCGCCCCTCCATCCCAGTTCTCCCGGATGGCCGCAGCGACGTGATCGCGCAGGGCCCGCGCCGCCTCGCGACTGCCGGCTTCGACGTAGACGCGCAGCGAGCGCGTGTTCCCCGACGGGCGCAGATGGATGACGTCGCCGTTTTCGGTCTTGCCCCGGATCCCGTCCTCCGTCGTGATGCGGCGAATGGTGCTGTCCAGGTTCAGGGCGGCGGAGAGCTGGGTGCGCGCGGCGTCTCCCCGGTTCTTGAAGTCGTGGATGGCATCGCTGACCAGCTCCGCGCCGAAGCCGTCCAGGCGGATGCTGTCGGTGAAGCGCGCGGGCATCTCGTCGACCAGTTCATGGAGGGCGCAACGGCGCTCGGCGGCCTGGTGGAGGACGGCCAGGATCGGCAACAACCCGTCTCGTGAGGGCAGGGCGGGGAGCGCGTGGCGACCCCGGTGCAGGGGGCGGCTGGTGATCAGGCCGCCGTGGGCGGCGAAGCCGATGATGGTCCGGTCGGGGCCCGCGGCGGCCGCCTCGGCCAGACCGTGGATGAGGTCGGGGCTGGCGACGCGGGTGCGATGGACGCTGCGGAACCAGCGGCTGGTTTCTACCGCCGAGGTGCTGGTGTGCGGTGTGACCACCGTATCGGCCCCCAGATAGCGGGCGGCGAGCATGCCGATGGTGTCGCCACGCAGCCAGCGGCCCGCGTGATCGGTCATCATCGGCCGGTCGCCGTCGGCGTCGGAGGAGACGAGGGCGTCCAGGTGGTTCTTGTCGACCCACTTCGGCGCCGCCTGCTCCAGACCCTGCGGCATCGACTCGGTGTCCAGGGCCAGGAACTTTTCGCTGCGCCCGAGGCGGACGAC
>CAZGJO010000042.1:0-12716 GCA_964525685.1 uncultured Ectothiorhodospiraceae bacterium
GGATCTGGTTCCAGAGGTCGGAGCGGGCAGCCCCGCCGCCGATGCGGTACTCCTCGATGGTGGCGCCATCACCGGGGACGATGGTCACCTCGGCATCGGGGATGGCGCCCGGCTCCACCTCCGGCATCGGCAGCTCTTCCTGGGCGGCGGCCCCGGTGGCCAGGAGGGCGGAGGCGGCAAGGGGAATGAACAACAGTCTCTTCATGGTCGAACCAGTCGGTCGCTTGGGTTCAGAGATCCAGCAGGATCTCCCGTTCTTCGGCGGAGGGCTCGAAGCCCCGGTGTTCGTAATGGTCGAAGATAGCATCCACCACCTCTTCGGGCTTGTCCACAACCTGGACCAGCTGCATGTCCTCGGCATCGATCGTCCCTTCGCTGACCAGTCGGTCTTCCAGCCAGTCCAGCAGCCCGCGCCAGAAGTCGCCATGGACCAGGATGATCGGGATGCGGCGCGTCTTGCCGGTCTGCACCAGGGTGAGGATCTCCGCCAGCTCGTCCAGGGTGCCGAACCCGCCCGGCAGCACCACGTAGGCGGCGGCGTACTTCACGAACATGACCTTGCGCGAGAAGAAGTGGCGGAACGACAGGGCGATGTCCTGGTAGCCGTTGCCCGACTGCTCGTGGGGCAGCTGGATGTTCAGGCCGATGGAGGGTGACTTGCCCTCGTAGGCCCCCTTGTTGGCCGCCTCCATGATGCCGGGGCCGCCGCCGCTGACCACCGAGAAACCCGACTCCGACAGGGCGTGGGCGATGGCCTCGGCCGATTGGTAGTAGGGGTGATCGTTGCCCATGCGCGCCGAGCCGAAGATGCTCACCGAGGGCTTGATGCGCGCCAGGCGCTCGAAACCCTCGACGAACTCCGCCATGATCTGGAATATCTTCCAGGACTCGCGATTGAGCATGGCGTCGTTCACCGGCGACAGGCCGGTATGGTCATGGGGTGGCAGTTTCGTCATCACTTCGGCTCCGGGGCGGCGCGGGACGCGCCGATTCGCTGGGGCGCGATTTTACACGGTTGAGCCCGTCTGAGACATAATGGGCGTTTTCCATTCGAGGGGAAGACCATGTCCGGTCCCGAACAGCCGCTGATCCTCGTGGACGGTTCGTCCTACCTCTACCGCGCCTACCACGCCATGCCGGCCCTCACCAGCCCCGATGGCGAGGCCACCGGGGCCACCTACGGGGTGGTGAACATGCTGCGCCGCCTGCTGCGCGACTACCAGCCGGCCCGCATGGCGGTGGTCTTCGATGCCCCGGGACGGACCTTCCGTGATGACCTCTACGCCGACTACAAGGCCAACCGGCCGTCGATGCCGGAGGAGCTCGCCCGCCAGATCCCCGACATCCACGCCCTGGTGGAGGCCATGGGCCTGCCGTTGATCCAGCACGAGGGGGTCGAGGCGGACGACGTCATCGCCACCCTCGCCCGCCGGGCCGCCGCCGCCGGCGAGTCGGTGGTCATCTCCACCGGCGACAAGGACCTGGCCCAGCTGGTGGACGAGCGCATCACCCTGGTGAACACCATGACCGACAGCGTGCTCGATCGCGCGGCTGTGGAAGAGAAGTTCGGCGTCCCCCCGGAGCGGATCATCGACTACCTCGCACTGGTCGGCGATACGTCGGACAACATCCCCGGCGTGCCCGGGGTTGGGGAAAAGACCGCAGCCAAATGGCTGGCTGCCCACGGCGATCTGGATGCAATCATCGCCGCCGCCCCGGAGATGAAGGGCAAGGTGGGGGAGAATCTACGTGCCAGCCTGGAGCAGTTGTCGTGTAGTCGGGAGCTGGTCACCGTGCGCGACGATCTCGAACTGCCTCTGGCGCTGGAGGACCTGGCACGGCGGGAGCCCGACACGGAGACCCTGTGCGCGGCCTACCGGCGCCTCGGCTTCCGCACCTGGCTGAGCGAACTCGAGGGCGGGAACGAGGGAGACGACAGCGCCGCCGCCGGGGATGACGCGCCGGAGCCGGAACCGGTGGAAGTGGTCACCGACGCGGACGCCCTGGCCGCCTGGGTGCGGCGTCTGGAGGCCGCCGAGTGGGTCATCCTGGACACCGAGACCACCAGCCTCGACTACATGCGTGCCGAACTGGTGGGGATCGGCGTGGCCGATGGCGATGGCGGCGCCTACGTCCCGGTGGCCCACGCCTTCCCCGGGCCCGAGGGCCAGCTGGATCGGGCCACCGTCCTCGAGGCGCTGGGGCCGCTGCTGCGCGACCCGGCGCGGCCGAAGGTCGGCCACAACCTCAAGTACGACCTCTCGGTGCTGGCACGCGCCGGCGTCGAGATGGCCGGGATCGCCCACGACACCATGCTCGAGTCCTACGTCCTTGACAGCACCGGCAGCCGCCACGACATGGACACCCTCGCCGGCAAGTATCTGGGCCGCCGGACCACCGCCTTCGAGACCATCGCCGGCAAGGGCGCCAAACAGTTGACGTTCGACCAGATCCCGCTGGAGACGGCGGCGCCGTACGCGGTGGAGGATGTCATCGTCACCCGTGACCTGCACCACCACCTGTGGCCCGAGCTGGAGCGTACCGGCCGGCTGGCGGAGCTCTACCGCACGGTGGAGATGCCGCTGGTCCCGGTGCTCTCCCGCATGGAGCGCACCGGCGTTCGTATCGACTGCGATCACCTCCACGGCCTGAGCGGAGAGCTGGAGG
Source organism: uncultured Ectothiorhodospiraceae bacterium (assembly GCA_964525685.1). Classification (GTDB taxonomy): domain Bacteria; phylum Pseudomonadota; class Gammaproteobacteria; order Thiohalospirales; family Thiohalospiraceae; genus Thiohalospira. The sequence goes on from CAZGJO010000042.1 coordinate 2,668, forward strand.
AACAGATGGCGCGGCTGGAACGCGCGGCCCACGACGCCGCCGGCCAGTCCTTCAACCTCGCCTCGCCGAAGCAGATCCAGACCATCCTGTTCGAGGAACAGGGCCTGCCGGTGCGCCAGAAGACCCCCAAGGGGCAGCCGTCCACCGCCGAGGCGGTGCTGCAGGAGCTGGCCGACGAGGGCTATGAACTGCCGCGCCTGATCATCGAACATCGCGGGTACGCCAAGCTCAAGTCCACCTACACCGACAAGCTGCCGGAGCTGGTCCACCCCGACACCGGCCGCATCCACACCTCCTTCCACCAGGCGGTGACCGCCACCGGGCGACTCTCCTCGGCCGATCCCAATCTGCAGAACATCCCCATCCGCAGCGAGACCGGGCGGCGCATCCGCGGGGCGTTTACCGCCCCGGAGGGCTACTGCATCGTGGCCGCCGACTACTCCCAGATCGAACTGCGGATCATGGCCCACCTCTCCGGTGACGAGGGCCTGCTGCGCGCCTTCGCCGACGGCATCGACATCCACCAGGCCACCGCCGCCGAGGTCTTCGGCGTGGCCACCGAGGCGGTGGACGGCGAGCAGCGGCGCGCCGCCAAGGCGATCAACTTCGGCCTGATCTACGGCATGTCGGCCTGGGGACTGGCGCGCCAGCTCGGTATCGAGCGCGACGAGGCGCAGGCCTACGTGGACCGCTACTTCGAGCGCTACCCGGGGGTGCGCGACTACATGGACCGGACCCGGGAACGGGCGCGGGAGCAGGGCTATGTGGAGACCGTCTTCGGGCGCCGTCTGCACCTGCCGGAGATCCGCTCCGGCAACGGCCAGCGTCGGCAGTACGCCGAGCGCACGGCCATCAACGCCCCCATGCAGGGCACCGCCGCCGATCTCATCAAGCGCGCCATGATCGCGGTGGACGACTGGCTGCGGGGCGATGACGCCCCCGATGCCCGCATGGTCCTGCAGGTCCACGACGAACTGGTGTTCGAGGTGGCGACGTCCGAGGTGGAGGCGTTCCGCGAGCCGCTGATGGCGCGCATGACGGCGGCGGGGTCGCTGGCGGTCCCGCTGGAGGTGGAGGTCGGCAGCGGCGACACCTGGGGGGCGGCGCACTGATGCGCCCGCCGTGCCGGCCGCCGTCGGTTTTTTGAGTCGGCCGTGAACTTTCCCGAAGCGATGCAGTCACAAGGGGTGAAACGGGACGTCTGAGCCATTCCACCTCCCCTTGGTCCGGGTGTGTCCCGCCCGGACCCTTCGCGCCCTGCTCCATCTCCCCCGGAGCGGGGCGTTTTTTTGGCTGACGCCGGGGTCTAGCGGCCCTGACCGGCGAGCTGTAGCTCGAGCCAGTCGCCGAGGCGGCGGCGGGCGTCGTCGAGGCCGACGCCGTGGGTGGCGGAGAAGGGGAGGAATTCGGCATCGGGATAGTCGCGGGCGGCGGCGCGGGCGCTCTTCGCCGCCCGGGCGCGGCGGCCGCTGCCGAGCTTGTCGGCCTTGTTGAGCAGGACCAGGGCGGGGATGCCGGCCTCGCGGCCCCAGTCGAGCAGCTGCCACTCCTCGGCCTGCAGGTTGCGGCGGATGTCCATGACCAGCACCAGGCCGCGCAGGGAGGCGCGGGTCGTGAGGTAGCGGCCGAGGGTCTCGGCCCAGTGCGCCTTGAGCTTGGCCGGCACCCTGGCGAAGCCGTAGCCGGGGAGATCGGCCAGGCGGTGCTGGTCGTCCCAGGCGAAGATGTTGATCTGCTGGGTGCGGCCCGGGGCCTTGCTGGTGCGGGCGATGCTCTTCTGGCCGGTGATGGCGTTGATGGCGCTGGACTTGCCGGAATTGGAGCGGCCGGCGAAGACCACCTCGACACCGGTGTCGTCGGGGAGCTGGGCGAGGCGGTGGGCGCCGACGACGAACGTGAGCTGTCCGGGCCGGGGCGCGCCCTGATGCGGGGTCTGGTCGGTCATGGGGCTCCGGGCTCTCTGCGGGCTGTCCGGCGTCGCCAAGTTGACCCGTCCACGGGGGTGGTATAGAGTCTGCGCGGATTTGACCCGGTCGCGTCAGGCCGAACATGCCCTGTTGAAAGGGTCATCATAAAGCGCGCGGGGCGCTGAGCAAAGCACCGCCTCGTCGAGATCGAACGCCGCGGCTGGAAACCGGTATCAACGTTGGGGATAGGCAGATGAAGAAGACAGCGGTAGCAGCACTCTTTATGACGGGCGCTTTCGGCGCCGCCCACGCCTTTGACGGCGATCCCGAGGCGGGCCGGGAGCTTTCCGATACCTGCGTGGCCTGTCACCAGGCCGACGGCAACAGCACCAACCCGGAATATCCGAAGATCGCCGGTCAGCATGCCGGGTATGCCTACAAGCAGCTGCGCGAGTTCAAGTCGGGCGAGCGCGAGGATGCGACCATGGCCGGCATGGTGGCCAACCTGAGCGATCAGGACATGCGTGACCTGGCGGCATTCTACGCCGAGCAGGATGTGGAGCTGGGCATCGCCGACGAGGACCTGGTGGATCTGGGCGAGCGGATCTATCGCGCCGGCAATCCCGCCACCGGTGTCTCCGCCTGCATCGCCTGCCACGGTCCGGCCGGTGAGGGCAACGCACCGGCTCGCTTCCCGGCCCTGTACGGTCAGCACGCCGAGTACACCAAGCATGAGCTGGAGGCCTTCGCCGACGGCGAACGGGCCAACGATCCGGGCCGGATGATGCGCGATGTCGCCGCGCGCATGAGCGAGGAAGAGATGGAGGCCGTAGCCTCCTACCTCGAGGGCCTGACGCGCTAGCGCGCTCGACGCCGGATGAAGGAAAGGTGGCTTGCGGGCCACCTTTTTTTTGTCCGTCGCCCGTGAAACTTCCCGCAAGCGGGTCTGTCTCACGTAGAATACCCGAGTCTTTCATTCAGCGATTGAGCGCAGTTGTCCATGGCAGATAACAAGAACCGGCGCCGCCAGTCACTCGGCGGGACGATCCTCGAATTCCTCGGCTCCATGAACCTGGCCATCACCCTGCTCATCGTGGTGGCCATCGCGTCGGTCATCGGCACCGTCCTGCAGCAGAACCAGCCCTATCAGGACTACCAGATCAAGTTCGGACCCTTCTGGTTCGAGGTCTTCGAGGTGCTGGGCCTCTACGATGTCTATGGTGCGATCTGGTTCCTGCTGATCATGACCTTCCTGGTCGTCTCCATCTCGGTCTGCGTCTGGCGGCACACGCCGAGCATGCTGCGCGAGATCCGCCGCTTCCGCATGGACCCGCAGCTGAAGTCGCTGAAGTCGATGAAGAACAGTCGTACGGCGACCTTCGAGGAGGCGCCGGCGGAGGTGGCCGACCGTGCCGAGGGGGCCCTGCGCGAGGCGGGATACCGAACGCGACGCGAGGAGAAGGACGATCACCTGGTGGTGGCCGCCAAGCGCGGCGGCGCCAACCGTGTGGGCTACATCCTCTCCCATGTCGCCATCGTCATCATCTGCGTCGGTGCCCTCATCGACGGCAACGTCGCGCTGAAGATCGCCGAGATGACCGGCCGCGTCTCCATCGAGACCCGCGACATCCCGGCCTCCCAGGTGCCGCCGGAGTCGACCCTCGGGCCGGAGACCGCCGCCTTCCGGGGCAACGTCACCATCCCGGAGGGGGCCGGCGCCGACCTGCTGTTCCTGAACATGCGCGACGGCTATTTCGTGCAGAAACTGCCGTTCCGCATCGAGCTCGAGGAGTTCCGGGTGGAGCACTACCCCGGCGGCCAGCCGAAGTCCTACGAGAGCGATGTGGTGGTCCACGACCCGGAGCTGGACGAGCCGTTGCGCAAGACCATCAGCGTCAACGACCCGCTGATCCACCGGGGCATCGCGGTCTATCAGGCCTCCTTCGAGGACGGTGGTTCGCAGTTGAACCTGAACGCCATCCCGCTCACCGGGCCGCCGGATCGGAACTTCCCCATCGAGGCCGCGGTGAATGACTCCATCACCATCAGCGTCGGGGACACCCGCCTGAACCTGGAGCTGCGCAACTTCGACCTGCACAACGTGGAGCGGGCCCCGGAGGGCTCCGACAGCCGGTACCAGAACTACGGCCCGAGCTTCACCTATCGGTTGCGCGACGAGGACGGCACCACACGGGAGTTCGAGACCTTCATGATGCCGGCGGAGTTCGATGGGCGGCACTTCTATGTCAGCGGCATGCGCGAGGCCATGGATGCCCCGCTGCGCTGGCTGCACATCCCGGCCAACCCGCGGACCGGCGGGCTGGACCGCTTCATGGAGCTGCGTGGCAAGATGATGGAGCGGGACGCGGTTCGTGAGGCCGCAGAGGGTTACGTCGACAATCAGATGGGCGAACTGGAGGGCGAGCGGCGCGATGCCATCATCGAGGGGGCCGTGCGCATCGTCTCCGCCTTCAACCAGGGGGGGCTCGACGGCGTGATGCGCAACGTCGAGCGCATGGCCGGCAGCGAGGCCGAAGCGGAGCGCATGGGCCAGCTTTACCGGCGCGTGCTCGACGGGGTCGCCAGCCGTCTCTACGACCGGGTCCTGGAATCGGAGGGCGTCGAGGCCACCGGCCGCACAATGGCGGAGGAAGACGTCGTCTTCTATTCCGACGCCATCGAGGCCATGGCGGCCCTGCCGCGCTACGGCGCCCCCTTCTTCCTGGAGCTCGAGAACTTCGATCACCGACAGGCGTCCGGTTTACAGATAACGAAGGCGCCTGGTGAGAATATCGTCTACCTGGGCTGCGTTCTGCTGGTCATCGGGCTGTTCCAGATGTTCTACGTCGCCCACCGGCGTATCTGGGTCCGACTGGACAAGGGCGAGCACGGGACCGAAGGGGTCGTCGCCGGAAGCACCAACCGCCATCCGCGGGACTTCAGCGGCGAATTCGAAACACTGGCCGATCGGGTCGTTGGGCAACGGCCGTCGTCGAACGATGGAGCATGAGGTGAGACAACTATGAGTGCACACACGAACGAACAGCCGATGAAGGAATTCAGCTGGCGGCCCGAGGGTCCCCTGGACTGGGGCTGGGCGGCACTGGTGGTGGTGGCGAGCATCGCCGCGCTCTACATCTTCGCCCCCATGATGAACCGCTACGAAGTCGGCATCCTCATCGGCACCGCCGCGATCCTGATGGCGTTCGGCTGGTACTGGCGTTCGTTCGCGGCCTACAGCATCGCGGTCGCCCTGTTGTCGACCATCGGCGTCCTGCTCTACGGCGGTGACCTGGACCGCGGGGAGACCAGCTTCTTCCTGCAGTATCTGCTCAGCAGCCAGTCCGCGGTGGTCTGGATGAGCTCCCTCTACATCCTGGCGACGCTGTCCTACTTCGCCGGGCTGCTGAGCCGCTCCGAATTCGCCGAGCGCGTGGGCACGGCGCTGACCTGGATCGGCTCGGTGATGGGCATGGTGGCGCTGTTCGTGCGCTGGCGAGAGAGCCACATGCTCGGCCCGGACATGGGCTACGTGCCGGTGAGCAACCTCTACGAGGTCTTCATCCAGTTCGCCGTGGTCACCGCCCTCATCTACCTGTTCTACGAACAGCGCTTCCGCACACGGGCACTGGGCGGTTTCGTGCTGCTGGCGATCACCGCCGGGGTGATCTTCCTGCTGTGGTACGGCGCCAGCCGCGAGGCGTACGAGATCCAGCCCCTGATCCCGGCGCTGCAGAGCTGGTGGATGAAGATCCACGTGCCGACCAACTTCATCGGCTACGGCGCCTTCGCCATCGCCGCCATGACGGCCGTCGCCTACCTCATCGCCGAGCCGAAGCGGCGCAACGGCACCGAGGGGCCGGTGGTCTCCCGGCTGCCGAGCCTGGAGGCGATGGACGACGTGATGTACAAGTCCATCGCCCTCGGCTTCGTCTTCTTTACCATCGCCACCATCCTCGGTGCCATGTGGGCCGCCGAGGCGTGGGGCGGCTACTGGACGTGGGACCCGAAGGAGACCTGGTCGCTGATCCTGTGGCTGAACTACGCCGCCTGGCTGCACATGCGCCTGACCAAGGGGTGGCGCGGGACCGTGCTGGCCTGGTGGGCCATCGTCGGCTTCTTCGTCATGCTGTTCACCTTCCTTGGCGTCAACATGTTCCTGTCGGGGCTGCACTCCTACGGGGAGCTGTAGCGCGCCGCTCAGCGGCGGCCGCCGACGCCGTAGAAGTACTGGTTGAGGGTCGTGACGTCGGTGGTGACCTCGCGGAACAGGCTGTCGAGACTGACGATGGCGTGCTCGAGAAGGTTCACGGCGATGTAGGGATGCTCCACCCGCAGCCGCAGGTACATGCTGCGCGGCATCTTCAGGACCTGGGTGTCGGCGTCCTGGGCCACCATCCGCACCGAGCGCGGCTGGCGGTCGAAGAACGACATCTCGCCCATCATCTCGCCGCTGTGGACCCGGCCGATCTCGGTCCCCTCCGGTCCTCCGCCGGACTGGAGGGCCGCCTCCCCCCGGACGACGAAGTAGAGGGCCTCGCCCACCTCGCCGACGTCGGCGATGACGTCGCCTTCGGAGAGGTTCACCAGCTCCATGTAGTCCAGCAGGGTGCGCACTTCCTGAACGGTGAGCGATTCGCACAGGTACTGCTGGCAGAGGAAGTCGGTCAGCTGCTGGGTGTCTTGCTCGGTCATCGGATTGCCTCCGGTTGGGGTTGCGGCAAGGATACCCCGGTCGGGCCGGGGACAAAACGCTGTGGAAACCGGCCTCCGGCTGGGGCACCATGGGTCGGTCCGCTATCGAACTCTATATTATAACGAGGAGGAGTCGTCCATGTCCGATACGTCTTCACGCGCCCGTGCCGTTGTGATCGGGTCCGTGTTCCTGCTGGCGCTGGCCCTGTGGCTGCCCGGCCCGGTTGCGGCCTTCGACGAGGGGATCGACTACGAGCGCCTCGAGCGGCCCCTGAGTACCATTGACGCCGACGCCGCCATCCGGGTGACGGAGATCTTCTGGTACGGCTGCCCCCATTGCGACAGGATCCGCGGGCCGCTGGCGGACTGGAGCGACGGGCTGGCGGACGACGTCCAGGTGGAGCACATGCCGGTGGTGTTCGATCGGCGCGTGGAGCCACACGCCCGCGCCTACTATGCGGCGGAGGTGCTGGGCATCGAGGACGAGACCCATGCCGGGGTGTTCGACGCCATCCATCGGGAGGGGCGTTCGCTGAATACCGAACATGCCGTTGCCGACTTCTTCACCGACTACGGCGTCGATGCCGACGAGGCCGAGCAGACGCTCGGGTCCTTCGGCGTCGCCACCAAACTGCGTCGGGCGCGTTCCGTGACGCGGCGGGCCGGCATCGAGGGGGTACCGGCCTTCGTGGTTGCCGGGGAGTTCACCACGTCGCTGTCACAGGCCGGTAGCACCGAGCGGTTGTTCGAGGTGCTAGACTACCTGATAGAGAAGGCGCGCAACGAACGGGCCGGGTAGGCCCGTCACCTGGTTATTCGGAACGGGAGAGTCCATGAAGGCCGCGGAACTGTTCATCAAGTGTCTCGAGAGCGAAGGGGTGGAGTACATCTTCGGGCTTCCCGGGGAGGAGAACCTGGACCTGATGGACGCGGTCCTCGACTCACCCATCCAGTTCGTCACCACCCGCCACGAACAGGGCGCGGCCTTCATGGCCGACGTCTACGGGCGACTCACCGGCCGTGCCGGGGTCTGCTTGGGGACGCTCGGGCCGGGGGCGACCAACCTGATCACCGGGGTGGCCGACGCCAACATGGACCACGCCCCGCTGGTGGCCATCGCCGGCCAGGCCGCCACCAACCGGCTGCACAAGGAGTCCCACCAGGTCCTCAACCTGCAGCAGATGTTTCATCCCATCACCAAGTACTCGTCGCAGTTGCTGACGCCGAACATCATCACCGAGGTGGTGCGCAAGGCGTTCAAGCTGGCGCAGTCGGAGAAGACCGGGGCCTGCTTCATCGAATTCCCCGAGAACATCGCCGAGATGCCCATCGACGACACACCGCTGCTGAAGCGCCAGCCGGTGGCGCCGGAGCCGCCGGCCGACCGGGTCGAGGCGGCGGCGGAGGCCATTTCCGAAGCGCGCAATCCCATCATCCTCGCCGGCAACGGGGTGATCCGCGCGAAGGCGTGGCAGCAGCTGGCGGACTTCGCCGAACGGCTGAACATCCCGGTGGCCAACACCTTCATGGCCAAGGGGGTGATCCCGTTCAAGCACCCCATGGCGCTGGGGTCGGCCGGCCTCCAGGCCAAGGACTACGTCTCCTGCGGCTTCGATCGCGCCGACGTGATCATCTGCGTCGGCTACGACCTGGTGGAGTACCACCCGTGGCTCTGGCACCCCACCCGCGACCGTCGGATCATCCACATCGACAATACCCCGGCGGAGGTGGACGCCTACTATTCGGTGGATGTCGGCGTCATCGGCGACATCAAGCACAGCCTGCTGCGCATCGGCGAGGTGGCGACCCCGCATACCGGCCACCAGGCGCGCTCACTGCGCGAAGCGCTCATCGAGGACATGAACGAGCACGCCGACGACGACAGCTTCCCGGTGAAACCGCAGAAGCTGATCTGGGACCTGCGTACCGCCATGGCGCTGGAGGACATCGCCCTCTGCGACGTCGGCGCCCACAAGATGTGGATGGCGCGGATGTTCCGCTGCGAACACCCCAACACCTGCATCATCTCCAACGGCTTTGCCTCCATGGGCATCGCCCTGCCCGGAGCCATCGCCGCCAAGCTCGCCTACCCCGACGTCAATGTGGTGGCGGTGACCGGCGACGCCGGCTTCCTGATGAACTCCCAGGAGATCGAGACCGCCGTGCGCCTCGGCATCTCCATGGTCATCCTGGTGTGGAACGACCAGGGGTACGGGCTCATCGAGTGGAAGCAGCTGAACACCTTCGGGCGCCCCTCCCACGTCGACTTCAACAACCCCGACTTCATCCAGTTTGCCGAGTCCTTCGGGGCGAAGGGCTACCGGGTGGAGCGCACCGAAGAGCTGCTCCCGACCCTGAAGCGCGCCCTGGCCGATGACGGCGTGGTGGTGGTCGACTGCCCGGTGGACTACTCGGAGAACCTGAAGCTGACCGGCAAGCTCGGGGAGATGGTCTGCCCGTTGTGAAACGCCATGAGTGATGCCGCTGTCGCCCTCGGCGGGGCCGAGGAGACCACAACGCCCGGCTCCATCCTGCGTCTGCTCTCCTACAATGTGCAGGTCGGGATCGCCACGCGCAGTGCCCAGGACTATGTGGTCCACTCATGGAAGCACTTCCTGCCCCATGCCAATCGCTTCGCCAACCTCGACAAGGTGGCGCGCCTGCTGCGCGGCTACGATATCGTCGGGCTCCAGGAGGTGGACGCCGGCAGCCTGCGATCCAGCTACGTGAACCTCACCGAGTATCTTGCGAAGCAGGCCGACTTCCGCTTCTGGCACCATCGCGTGAATCGGCGCATGGGCCGCTTCGCCCAGCACGCCTCCGGCCTGCTCTCGCGCCTGGAGCCCGCCGAGATGGGCGAGAAGCGCCTGCCCGGCCTCATCCCCGGGCGCGGCGTCACCATGGCGCGCTACGGCCATCGCGACCACGCCCTGGTGGTCCTCAACATCCACCTGGCGCTCTCCCGCCGGGCGCGGGAACAGCAGCTCGGCTACATCGCCGAGGTGCTGCAGGAATATCCCCACGGCGTGGTCATGGGCGACATGAACTGCCGCCCCGACAGCCCGGAGATGCGCCGCTTCTTCCGCGACACCACCCTCCATGAACCCACCGAGAAGTTCGCCACCTTTCCCAGCTGGCAGCCCCAGCGCAACATCGATCACATCCTGGTGACCGAGGGGCTGACGGTGACCCGGGGCGAGGTGCTGAACCATTCGTACTCCGATCACCTGCCCATTGCCATGGAGGTGCGGGTGCCGGATGAGGTGAAGCTCACCGGGCTCTGAATGCACCGTTCTGGTGCGTTGATGCTGGATTCTTGTGCGGGGAAACGCGGTGGAGGCCGTTGGTGGTCGCACGCCGACGTTTTGTTTCGGGGACGGGAGGTGCGCGGGCCGGGGGACGCCGTGAATACCTCCCTGTAGGCTCTCAGCGGCCATCCATGGCCGC
>CAZGJO010000043.1:0-12679 GCA_964525685.1 uncultured Ectothiorhodospiraceae bacterium
GTGGTCTCCCCCACGGTGCAGCCGGAGGCGTCGAGCAGCCATTGCAGCATCGAGGTGCCGGAGCGCGGCTCGCGCAGGGCGGCGGGGAGATCGCCGCGGTGGGGGGCGCCGGCGCCGAGGATGATCAGTTGCATCTCAGTATTCTTTCCTTGGGCTGGGAAACGGGAAATGGGGACTGTCCCCATTTCGGAGAAACGGGGACAGTCCCCATTTCCCGTCATTTCCGGGCGAACCGGGCGAGCATGATAGCACTCACGTACAGGGGAAAAGAACGACTCCGTAGGAAGGGATCGAACTGATAGAATCGCGGCAAGACCGTCGAACGAGAGCACACCATGCAGACCGTTATCCACATCGGTTGTCCCAAGACCGGGACGACCACCCTGCAGCGCCATCTCTTCAGGGAGCTGCCCGGCGTTCACTATCTGGGCCACTACAGCCGGCTCAACCCGAAACTGCAGCGCCCCATCGCGCCCGGGGTCACGAGCAGGTACCGGAAGACTGGCGCAAGGCCGTGGCCAGGGCGCCCGCAGACGCTGAGCGCATTCTCTATTCCCAGGAAAAGCTGACCTACTACCCGGCCTCTCTGGCGCCCCGCATTGCCGAGGAGACGCGCGCCATCGTTGGCGATGCCCGGATCTTCATCACCAACCGGCGGCAGCAGGATGTCTGCATCTCCAACTACTTCAATTATGTCGCCACCGGCTACACGGGTGATTTCTCCACCTTCATGGCCGACGGAATGCGCTGCATGGAGGAAACGCCGGACATGGCCATGCGCAAGCGTCCCGAATGCATCTGGGACCTGTGGCGCTATCGCGCCCTGTACGAGGCCTGGGAAGAGGTGTTCGGGCAGGTCGACATCCTGCCGCTGGAGGCCTGGAAGGCGCAGCCCGAACGGGCCCGGGCCACGCTGGTCGAGGTCCTGGGACAGGATGACGTGGAATTGCCCGGGGCCAAAGCGCGCTCGCGCGCCTCGAACATCCCCTGGCGGGACAAACTGCCGCGCCCACTGGCCCAGTTCATCAAGCGCACACCCTGGCCCGACTGGATGACGCGGCGCTGGCAGCAGGATCTGAATGTCGAACTGACGGCCGACCAGCACCGGACCATCGAGGAGGTCTATGGCCCGCACAACCGCTGGCTGGCCGAGCGCACCGGCTGGGATCTCAGGGCGCTGGGCTATCCGGGTTGGGCGGAGAGCTGAGGGCGTCCAGTTCCCCGCGTAGCGCCTCCAGGGCCTCGCGGCGCGCGTCGAGGCCGTCGAACAGGCTGTCGATGTGTGGCTCCACGGCGGCGATGCCGACATTCTCCCGGGAGACCGCCGGCTCGAACCGGCCCGGTTCGAACGGCCGCTGGGGCAGGTCCAGCCACGCACGCACCCGCGCGCTCCAGGCCGCCGGTTCACCGGTGAAGCCCTCGAAGGGGATCGCCAGACAGCGATCGGGGCGGCGGCGCTGGTAATCCAGGACCCGGCGCAGATTGGCCTCGGCCCAGTCCAGAAAGTGCTCACCGAAAGCCGGGTCGGCCGTGGGCTCGCCGGTATAGCCACAACGCCGGGCCAGCTTCTTCCAGCCCTGGCGCCGGACGATCTCGGCGGCCTGATCGGCCGGGTCGCGATGGGCGACCACCACGCGGGCGGGGTCCATGACATCCTCCCAGAGCCCGTCAAAGCGATCGGTCTCGAAGGGCAGGCACTTGTCCAGTGCCACGTGGGAGGCATCGGGGCAGTACTGGCGAATGCGGTCCCGGAACCATCCGTTCCAGAAAGAGGCCGGGTTGGTGACCGAGCCGTCGTCGAAGCCCGCGATGAAGGCACGCAGCCAATCCCGGTCCCGTTCCCATCCCTCGAGCCCCTCGACCTCGGTACTGGTCATGTGAACGCCGGTGCGTCGACCCAGACCCAGCGCGCTCTTGAGATCATTGGCCAGGGCCCGCCCCCGGCGGTAGCCGGGCAGACGCATCTTCAGCGGTCGCCGCCGGATCTGCGCCTCCAGCGCCGCCAGACGCTGCCGGGCCACCGACCGCATGGCGTCGGGTCCGGGGCCCGCGAGGAGCATCTCGCCGACGCCCTCGCGGCCCATGAACCCCTTCACCTTCGCCGAGACACAGATCTCCGGCTGATCCTTCATCCAGTCGAGCAGCGCGCCGGAACCGGTGAAGCCAAAACCCTGCACGAATACAGAAAGGGGACTGTCCCCTTTTTGAGGATCTCGTTGTTCGGTCCATTCGCTCATACCAGGAGTCTCCGCCGCTTCATGTACGCCATGCCCGCGCATCCGGACCAGGAAACCTACGACCCCAGCGTTCCGGGGAAGGCGGTGTCGTAACCCAACGCCTCGAAATCCTCGGCAAAGAGGCGCGCGACCCGGTCACGGCTATCTCGGGTGTAGAAGGCCTCCAACTTCGCTGTGGCATCGGTCTTTTTACCGCGATCGCTCGGGTAGAGTTCCTCCAGGCTCCCGGGACGGGGATGTAGACCGCGGGTTGCCAGGAAGCCGAGCATTTCCTCACGCAGGTTCTCGAAGTGGATCACGCCGTCATAGGCTGAAAGGGGGAGCAGCATCTGCTTTTTCTGCAGGTCCCAGTGGGAGTTTCCGCCGAGGCCGCCCGCCTCCAGATAGCCCAGAAAGGCGGCGAAACCCTCGGGGGTCGGCTCCCAGACCCCATGGCGTTCCCGGATCTTGCGTGACTTGTGCTTGTCGAGAAAGGCCGAGAGGACCCGAGAATAGGGATTGCGGATGATGACCATGTACGCCAGCTTCGGGGGGAAGTCACGCTGGCGCCAGCCGAAGTCGAACAGGGTGGGGCGCCCTTCTTGACCGTGCGTTGATGATCGATGGAGCCCGTCTCCAGATCGTTCAGCAGCACGACCGCCGAGGAATTGGCGTTCTTGTGGATGCGGTTCAAGGCGATGCCGATTCCGGGGTAGCACGCCAACCAGCGGCTGGCGGGCCAGTTCAGCGATGTCTCCGGATGGTTTGCGCGCAAGTAGCGCACAACAGCCGGGGTGTTGGCCAAGCGGCTCAGGCCCTGAGAGTTGAAGCGGTAGAAGCCGGCCATGGGTCGTTCGAAAGCTCCCGTCTTTAGGGGTAGCGGTGCAACCGCGCCATATTAACACACGATGTGCGGCGATCATCTCGGAGATCGGGTGTGATGTGCTAGATTGAAACAATGTCCGATAACGCCTTCGATGTGGCCCGTGAGTGTCTGCTCGCCGCCGCCAACGCCCTGGAGCGAACGGGGAGCACCCCGACCATGGTGCTGGCCGACGGCCGCGCCTTCCCCGTGGCCGAACTGAGCCGCCCGGGGCACTGGGGGCGCCTGCTGGCGAGTCTGGTCCATGGCCGGCCGCGACGGCTCGACCTTCCCCTGGCCGAAGCCCGGTTGCGGCTGGGCCACGGGATCCGGGGCGCGGGCGGCAAGGGCAAGGAGAACGCCCTGATCGTCTTCCGCGATGGTGAAGTGACACGGGTCCTCAAGGTGGCCCTGTTCCGCGGCAACCTGGCGCGGGATGTCCGCATGAACCGGACCCTGGCGGCGGGACCCGGGGTGGCCCCCGCCGTCCTGGACCACGATCCCCGCTTTCGCTGGGCCCTCTTCGAGTATCGACCGGCGGGCGGCGGCGACGGGCGTTCCGGGGGGCAGCTCTTCTTCGAGGCGGTGGCACCGGTCTGCTACCCCTTGTGGGGGATCCGGTCGCGGCCGGTCACCGCCTACCTGCGCCGGTACGGTGTCACGCTGGAAGGAATCAACGACTATCTGTCGGGGCTCGGCTTCCCGCGCGTCGCCGCCGGGGCGACCCTGCCCTTCTCGTTGGTGCACGGAGGCCAGCCGGAGCGGGAGTGCTACCTCGATCGGCAGGGGCGACCCACGGTCCTGGACTGGGAGAAGCTCCATGTGGCGCCGGTGGCGTATGACGCGATGAAACTCGGCACCGCAGGCAAGCGCGCCGCCGTGGACTTCCTGGAAGCGCAACGGGATCCGGACCACCCGGCGCCGGCACTCCAGATCGCCGTGGCGGCGGCGACCCGGGCGCTGGCCTCGCGGGGCAAGGCGCGGAAATACGAGAAGCTGGCACGGAGCGTCGCGCCGCTGCTCGACTAATCCCGGTTGACCCCCCAGCGGCGTGCTTTGCGCTCGTTGAGTGCCCGGCCGGGCCAGGCGATCAAGTTGATCAGGGTCTGCTGGTGCGGCTTCAGCTTTTTCTCCCAGCCGATATCCGGCCGGATCTCGCTGCTGTGGGCGGCCCGCAGGACATCGGCGGAGCCGATGTTGTGGTGGGGCAGTTCGAACCACGCCAGCTGCTGTTCCTCGAACGGGATCCCCAGCCGTTCCATGAGCGCCTCCATGTAGGGGCGCGGGTTCTCGGCCAGCTGCTCGTAGTGCACCACAACATGCGGCTTGTCGTTGAGCAGGCGATAGAGGCGCCATGCTCGGTGGCTGTAGGTCAGGTTCGGGATGTAGAGCTGCTGCTTGCGCTTTTCCACCGAAGCCGCGCGGCCACGGGCATCGCGCAGATTATGGATGGGCACGACCTCCAGATCCGGGATCGCCATGAGCCGGCGCAGACGGCTGACGCTCTTGGAATTGTCGGTGACGTACTCGACCCCGGCGACCTCCGCGACCACTTCGAAGAGCGTCTTGTTATCGCGCCGGAAGATGGCCGGATCACGACTGTGCACATCCAGCGTTTCCAGGTTGCGGCCGATGCGCCGCTCCAGCTCGGCGTTGACCGTCCCCCAGAACGCGCAGTCGTAGAAGCTGCGGGCGCCGCAGGGACAGGGGTGCTTGCGTGCGTAGTGAGCCAGCCGACGTACACCGCCAAGGGCGCGGATGTTGCTGTGGGCATCCAGCAGGATGTCCAGCAGGGTCGAACCGCTGCGACCCATGCCGACGAGGTAGATGACCTTCATGGGCGTCTCCGTGTCATGGTGGCGCAATCTTACGCCAGCCTCCGCGCGAGCGTCCAGAAGACCGGTGTGATAGCATTTTTCCATGACGGCGCGACCCACCTTCACCCTTTTCATACCCTGCTACAACCGCGGACACACCCTCCGTCGAGCGCTGGCGAGTGTCGCAGAGCAGACCGTGGCGGACCACGAGATCCTGGTGGTCGATGATGGTTCCGAAGACGATACCGAGGCGGTGGTGCGCGCCTGGGAAGAAGAGACCGGCACCCCGGTGCGCTATTACCGTCAGGCCAACGGCGGCAAGCATCGGGCCCACAATACGGCCGTGGGTCTGGCGCGGGGCGCGCTGATGATGACCCTCGACTCCGACGACCGGCTCAAGCCGGACTGCCTGGAGGTGGTGCGCGACGCCTGGCGCGCGATCCCGGATGACGAGCGTGCCGGATTTGCCGGGGTCGAGGGCCTCTGCGAGACCAGCGAAGGCCATCTCCACGGCACCCCTTTTCCTGCGGACGTTGTCGACAGTGATCACCTCACCCAGTGGGGACGTCATGGCGTCACGGGCGAGAAGCGCAACGCCATCCGCGTGGATGTCCTGCAGGAGTATCCCTATCCCGAGTTCCCGGGCGAATACCATGTTCGCCCCAGCTTCATCTGGAAACAGATGGCCCATGCCTACCGCTTTCGGTTTATCAACCACGTACTGCAGGTGGTCGACTTCGGCGAGGGGGGTCTGACCCGTACGGCTTCGAAGCGCCGACTGAAGAATGTCCGTGGCTTGTACGCCTACTGGCGGGATGATGTGCTCAACCACCAGCAGCACCTGGACCGCGCCCGGCGGCGCAAGCACCACGGAGAGTATATCCGTTACGGCCTGCATGCCGGGGTGGGGCTTCCGGCGCAGTGGCGCGAGGTGCCCGAACGGCGGATATGGTTGTCGGCGCTGGCGCGAGGGGTGCCGAACCACCTGGCGGATCGGCTCAAGGCGGCCTGGAGGCGGTGAGGGTGGACGAACCGGTACTGATCAACCTGGCACCGGAGGCGGTCGAGCGCGCCTTCGTACGGCGTAGTGCGCTCGACAAGCTGCGGTTTGCGGCGAACGGTCTGCTGCATCCGCCGCGTGTGCGTGGAGGGAGCTGGGACCGACGAACCATCCCCGTGCACGACCATCCCACGGCCCGGCTGATGACCGGGCTGGTGGTCAACGATTTCGAGCCCGAGCGCTGTTTCGAGGTCCTGCTGGATTACTACCGCGGGAAGGGTCGCAGTGAGTCGGTGGCGGCCGAGAAGGCGCGAGAACGGCTGCATGATTACGTGGGGGAGTACCGGGCCCTGTTTCAGAGCATGCGGGACCAGGGGTATCGACCCGACCGGGCGGCGGATGCCATCGGCATTGCCATTGACCGGAAGGGGGGCATCGTCAAGGTGCCCAATGGCCAGCACCGCTTCTACGCTGCCCGGCTCCTCGGTCTGCCCGCCGTCCCGGCCGAAGTGCGTTTTGTGCACAGCCAGTGGTATCGCCGTTGTCCCGCAGCCAGGGGTGTCGCAGCCCGGATCCGGGCCGGGGTGGAGGCAGAAGGCATGACGGTTCTGGCGGCGTCATGAAAGCAGCCGGGTATGGTATCCTCCGGCACCGCCGGGTCGCGGCCTCACGGAAGGTCCGGAGTGGGAAGGCGAGAGGGAAGAGCGCAAGCCAGAGGGCACGAGAAGAATGAACATACGGGGATGGAGACACCGGATTTCCACTCACATCAAGGACATGGCCCGGCGCCAGACACCCTGGTACCGGAAGCGTCCCGATCTGAGGGGCTTCAACCTCTCGGCCCGGGACAAGCACAGCGCCGTCTCCATGGAGTGGGGTTTCACCTACATCCGCATTCCCAAGGCGGCGAACAGCACCGTCGGCATGACCCTCGACCACCATTTCCCGGGCTCCGGAAGGACCGATCGGGTCGGGCGGCGCGCCTATCGCAAACTCAGCCGACTGAACGGGGATGAGGCGCGGCGCGTATTCGAGGAGCATTTCATCTTCTCGGTGGTGAGAAACCCCTACCACCGCATCCTGTCGGCCTATCTCGACAAGATCGCACCGGGCGAGGAGGCCCGCATCGGGGCGCGCTTCGCCACGGAGATTCGGCGTTCTGGAGGGGGTGACATCACCTTCAACGCCTTCTGTCGCTGGTTGTCCCGAGGGGGATTGAACCGGGACATACACTGGATCCCCCAGATGGACATCCTCTCCATCGTGGGATTCGAACGGCTTGATTACATCGGCCACGTGGAAACGCTGCAGGACGATGTCCCCGGCATCCTGCGCCGGATAGCGGGGGACAAGGACATCCGTTCCGATCTGGTGCGGGCCGGGCCCCGGCCCACCAAAGCGGCCGAGAAGTGCCGGCATTACTATGACGAGGAGGCGTTCGACATCGTCAGAACGCTCTACGGCCAGGATTTCGAGCGACTGGAATACGATGACAGCCGATTCTGAGAATATCCGGAAGGGGTGGTTCGGTCTGCCGCGCCGGCGACCGAAACTGCTCTTCCTCCACATCCCGAAGACGGCGGGGAGTTCGGTCTCGCGCGGCATCGAGCGCGCCTACCGCCTGTCTCGCTACCATATCTGTTCGGCGCCCACCTGGCGCGCCACGGGTTACCTCACGACGGCAGAGCCCGGGAGCCTCGCCTTCGAGGAGCAACTGCACGCGTTGCGCAGCCACCTCCTGCTCAACGCCGCCGAGGAGGGGACCCGTTTCCTGACCGGGCATGTCTGGTACACCGCGGCCCTGAAGAGGCTCCGCCAGGAGAAAGGCTTCATCACCGCAGCCTGTCTACGCGACCCGGTGGACCGGATGATCTCCCATTACCTGTACAACCGCTTCAACACGCGCGATCACACCCACACCACCGACGACATCGAGACCTTCCTCGAGACACCGCGCGCCCGGGAGATGGCCACCCTCTACATCAAGTACCTGGGTGGACATGCCCCGGATGGTGACTACCATGGCGAAGCGGCGCGGGGGCGAGCCAGAGCGGCCCTGGACGACATCGACGAACTGGGCTTTCTCGACGCCCTGCCGGATTTCATGGACCGGGTCGGTGCGCGCATCGGGGCGCGGCTGAAGAGCGGCCACCGCAGAAAGAGCCCGGCCATGGGTCGGGAAGAGTACGCCATCCGCCATTCGGAAGAGCTGCGTCAGCGCATCACGGCACTGTGTGCCCCTGACTTGGAACTGTACGAGTATGCCAGGAACAGCCACTGAACCCGCGGTAAGGACCATGGAGCGCTGGGCCGTCGCCGTGGCGCTGACCGGTTGGTATCTGTTCGCCCTGACCGGTCCCTATTCGACCACGTTGGCAGACCTGGGCCTTCTCCTCGCTTTGGTGGGGAGCCTGATGGTGGCGCGGTCGTTCTGGAACGATGTGCGCCGGGAGCCGGTCTTCTGGGCCATCCTGATACTGCTGGGCTATCTGGCCATCCACTCGGCGTTTTTCATGAATGCCCACCCCGAGCAGGCCGTGCACCAGAATCCGCGCTGGAGCCACTGGTTCAGGGTCGGTGGCCTCTGGGCCCTGCTGCTGGGCTGGTGGCTGTACCGCTGTCCTCGACATGTGGCTCCACTGCTTGGTGTCCTCGTCGCCGGCCTGCTGGTGGGCATTCCGCTGGAGGTGCGGCTGGATCGCATTCTGGATGGTCAGATCTGGGACCGTTACAATTGGGGCTACCATCCCAACTATCTCGGCATGGCCAGCGGGGCCGCCATCCTCGTGGTGCTCGCCTGGCTCGGGTTCCAGCAGCGGGGACGGCGTCCCGCTCTGGAATGGGGACTCGCCCTGTTGATACTGGCTCTGCTGTTCTTCCTGCTGCTGGCCTCCGGCGCGCGGCGGGCCTGGCTCTTCCTGCCTCTGGGCCTGGGGGCCCTGGCACTGTTCGCGCTGTTACGAGAAGGCGCCGGCAACAACCGGGCACGCATCGGACTGGGTCTGCTCGTCGGGGCAGGGGTTCTGGGTGGTCTTCTCCTGCTGTCCCAGGATCTTGTCGCACAGCGCATGGGCAGCCAGTGGGAAACACTGCGCCTGGTGCTGAGTCTCGACCTCCAGGCCAGCGCGGAAGCAGGCGGGTCCGTCGGGTCGCGCATTGCGATGTGGCTGGCGGGTCTGCAAGCGATCATTGCCGAGCCATGGTTCGGCTGGGGCGCGGGGGCCGGCGTTCGGGTACTGCAGACCGATGACTTTACGGACCTGGTGGGTCATGGCCACTTCCACAGCCTCTACATGGAGATCGCCGTCAGCTTCGGACTGGTAGGACTGCTGCTGTTCATCGCGGCCATCGGGCTCATTCTGCGTCAGAGTTTTCGGGCCATCCGGGCCGGCGTCGTGTCACCGGCCCTGGTGGCAGGATTGCTTGCCACCACCGTCTACATGCTCGTGTTCCTGGCCGTGAGTGTCCGCATCGGCCAGACCGAGGGCCGTGCGCTGATTACCGCCTTTCTCGCCTTCCATGCCTATGCCATGTTCCGCCTGAACGCCCGGGAACGTTCGGCATGAGGGCCAGCCGTCGTCGCTGCACCTGGCTCCCACGGTTCCAGACTCCCCGCCTGCGGCGTCTCCTGCGTCAGCCGGCGGAGCGGGTCGTTCCGGAATGGCTGGGGGAGGCCTGCTATCGGTCCGTACACCGCGCCGTCGGCCCTGACCACTTTCTGGGAGAAATCCCCGATGCCTCTTTGACGCATGAACTGCGCAGCCGTGTGGGCGGGCAGCACACCTTCAACCGCCACGCATTCTCCCCGAAGGGGCACTGGGACGAGTGGACCTTCCCCGCCGAGGAGACCATGCCCCACCGGATCATGGCGCGTATACTCGCGGCCGAACGGGGAGGGCGGGAGCCCGAGCTCATCGACGAGATCAGCGAGCGTGTCCTGACCAACGGCGAGATATGGCGTCGCCAGTCGCCGCACAACCTGGCCCGTGCCACGCAGCGGGAAGACATCGCCGCTTACCTGGCGTATTGCGAAGGCATGCTGGCGGCGGCCCGTGAAAACGAGCGCAGCGCCTTCGACGAGCCCATTGCGGTGGCTCTCGGGCCGGATTACCGGATCTACAAGATCGGCGACGGGCGTCACCGGCTGGCGGCCTCCCGGCTTCAGAGACGTCCGATTCGGTACGAGGTGCGCAACATCCATCGCAGCCTCCTGGAGAGTCGCCTCATGGAGGCCGGCCGGGTGAGCACAAGAGATACACTTGTCGAGCTGCTGGGGGCAATACCGACTCAATGCATCGAAGACGGTGATACCATGTCCGCAGCCATGAAAAAAGGAGGAACATCATGAACCGCAAGCTGTTCGTAACCGGTACCGGCTTCAGTGGTTCGGGTTGCGTGCTCGACTGGCTCCGCGAGCAGCCTCGAGTCAATGTCGTTCCCGTGCGGCCTTTCGAATACTCCTTTACCAACCACGGGAAGCTGCTCCTTCAGCACTTCATTGTCGAGGCGAGCCGGGCTGCCAGCGACGAAGAGAGGCGGGTCATCCTGCAAGAGGCCCGGGAGCGACTGGCGGCCTTTCAGCGTGACTGGCGCGCCGGTCGGTCGAAGCGCTTGCGGCGGTGGATGGAGGACCTTCTCAAGGAACTGTTTCGACGCGAGCGGCGCAATCCGAACCCTGAAATCAAATATCGCAAGCAGGGGCCGCAGGAAGCGGTGTTCGACCGCGAAAGCCTCGAGCGGCTGCTGGAAGGTTCCGAGGCGATCGACGCCGAACAGTGGGCGGCCGACTGGCTGGACGACAAGATCCGGACCCTTTTCGGGAGTGGTTCCGCCGCCATCGATGCCATCGACAAGAGCCTTCCGCTTCAGGACCTGGCGGACACGGAATCCTTTCTCGATGCCATGGGTCCGGCAGGTGTCGTGTTTACCCTTCGGGATCCCGTGGATCAGGTCTGTGATTACTATCGTTGCAACGTCAGGCGGTTCGAAGAGCGCGGATTCGAGACCATGCTGTACGAGCTGCTCGAGCGAATGGCCACCTGGTTCGAAGTGGCCCAGCAGCTGCAGTCCCGACGGCCGGAACAGGTGATGACCGTCCGTTTCGAGGATTTTGTCACGCAGCACGAATACTGGTCAGGGGCGATCGCCGGCTGGATCGGCTTCACGCCCGAGCCCGGGCCGTACCGCCATCTCGATCTCGAAGTCTCGCGCGGCAACATCGGCCTGGCAGCCGATTACCCCCGAATCCGGGAGGCGGTGGAGGGGCACGCTTACAGCGAGATGGTGCGTGCCCACTTTCATGACGCCGATCATCATGCCACGGGCGCTGGTGGGTGACGGAACATGGCGACATCCATCGCGGTCATGCGGAGAGCCCTGGACGAAGCGCATCGGTCCGGCGTCGGGATCGCCATGCTGCGGGACAAGCCGCTGAACCCCGAGGAGATCACCACGGGCGATTATGACTACATCGCCCCCGGGCCGGAGGCCGTGCGCTTCTGTACCCTGCTGCTGCGCGAGGCGCGGGAGCACGGCCTCATGCTCCGGATCAGCCACAAGAAACCGGGCAAGACACTGATCGTCCTGGGAGAGGGTGAGGAGCAGCTCGCCATCGAGATCTGGTCGCGGATCGAGGTCGGTCGGGGCACCCTGGGCGCCCTCGACTTCGTCGACGCGGCCGGGGTACTGGCGAAACACACCTGCGCGGGCGAGACGGGCCCGGAACTCGAGCCGACCGTCGGTGCCCTGCTCTATCTGACCCACCTGAATCACAAGGACAAGGACACGGACAGCGCCGAGGTGCAGCGGCGCCTGCAACAGTACCTGGAACGGCTCGACGACACCGGAGCGCGTGCGCGGCAGCTGGTCGAAGAAGCCCGGTCCGGACGGGTGGGCGAGGAACACCACCAGGCAGCGCTTCAGGCCTTGCGTGGTGCCGGCGTGGCGGTCGAGCGGGAGTGGGCCCATCGCCTCCACAAGTCCCGGCACAGAAACGCCGTCAAAAGGCGCGCCGGGCGGCCCGTACTCGTCTTCGCGGGCCCCGACGGCGTCGGCAAGACCACCTTGATGGAACGGTTCCTGGCGACCAGTCGAAACACGCGGCTGCAGCGGTTCAAAAGGCTCTATCGGGGCTGGCTGCCGATCAAGCTGGCCGTCGCCTATCAGAAAAAGCGCTGGGGGAGGCAGAAGAACACCGCCGAAGAGAGCATGCCCGGGTTGGCGAACATGCTGGCCCTGCTGAGCTACTGGCGGCTGCTCCTGCTGAGTTCCCGGCGGCGGCTCTGGCTGATGGATCGGTTCTTTCCCGAGTACGCCCTGCGAGGCCTGCGGATCGCCATCCCCTTCAAGTGCTCCCCCCTGGGTCGGCTCGCCACGCGGCTCGCGCCGGCACCACGGGGGCTGGTGCTGGTCCATTGCCCCGAGGCGATCCGTCAGGCCCGCAAGCCGGATGAACTGCGCACCGAGAGTGCCGAGCGGCTGTATGCCGAATACATTGAATACATCTTCCGCAGCCGGGTCGAAACGATCGGTTGCCCTTCGAACAACCACCAGGAGTCCGAAAGGACCCTGGGGGTCATCCGCGACCATTTCGGACCGAGTCCGAACAACGCCCCATGATTCGAACGATCCACGCCGGCTACTACCTGCTTCTGGCCTACGGCCTTGCCGCCTTCAGTCTCCTTGTGCGCGTCGACCGGTGGTTCACATCAACGTGGAACAGGCGCGTGGCTTCCTGTTCGAACGCGACGTCTCCCTGCCGGGTACCATCGTCGAAGACTTCGCC
>CAZGJO010000044.1:0-12329 GCA_964525685.1 uncultured Ectothiorhodospiraceae bacterium
CCTCTACGCGGTGGTCGACCCACGGGTGAGCTATGACTGAGCCCGCATCCACGACCGCGCCGCGCAGTCCCGCCCGCGCCATGGCGGGATCGGTGCTGCGACGCCACGGCGCGCGGTTCGGTCTCGGCTGGATCGGGCTGCTGGTGCTTTTCGCCATCCTGGCGCCGCTGCTGGCCAGCAGCCAGCCGCTGCTGGCGCTGGTGGACGGGCAGTGGCACAGCCCGGTGCTCGACCACATGCGACCCACCGACGGCCTGCTGCTCGGCCTGCTGCCGGCCGCCCTGGTGCTGTGGTGGGGCCGCCGTCGCCCCCGGCGTGCCTGGGCGGTGGCCATCGGCGTGCTGGCCCTGATCGCCCTGTTGAGCCACCAGCTGCTGGAGCCGCCCCGGATAGCCGTCCACGAGCAGCATCGCGAGCTGACCGAGAGCGGCGAGCTGGAGCGCGCCGTCTGGGCGCCGATCCCGTTCTCGCCCACCGACTATCTGCGCGACTACGGCGAGACCGGGCTGGAGCCGCCACTGGCCGCCACCCCGGAGCGGACCCACTGGCTCGGCACCGAGGCCGGCGGCGCCGATGTCGCCAGCGGCATGATCCACGCCTCGCGGGTGGCGCTGGGAATCGGTCTGGTGGCCACCGGCATCGCCCTGTTCATCGGCGTGGTCATCGGCGGCCTGATGGGCTACTTCTCCGGGGTGGTCGACATCATCGGCATGCGCATCGTCGAGATCGTCGAGGCGATCCCGACCCTGTTCCTGCTGCTGATCTTCATCGCCTTCTTCGGCCGCAACCTCTACCTGATGATGGTGATCATCGGCCTGACCAGCTGGTCGGGCTACGCCCGCTACGTGCGCGCCGAGTTCCTCAAGCTGCGCGAGGTCGACTACGTGCAGTCGGCGGTGGTCGCCGGGCTGCCGCTGCGCTCGATCCTGTTCCGCCACATGCTGCCCAACGGCTTCGCCCCGGTGATGGTCACCGCCAGCTTCGGGGTCGCCTCGGCGATCCTGGCCGAGGCCACCCTGAGCTTCCTCGGCCTCGGCCCCACCGGCGCGCCGACCTGGGGCCAGATGCTCGATCAGGCGGTGCAGTCGTCGACCTTCAACTGGTGGATGGCGGCCTTCCCGGGCGGGGCGATCTTCCTCACCGTGTTCGCCTACAACCTGCTGGGGGAGGCGATGCGCGACGCCATCGATCCGGGGACCCGCCATGGCCCTGCTTGAGGTCGACGACCTGCGGGTACGCTTCGGCGAGCGCGTTGCGGTGGACGGCATCGCACTGCGCGTCGAGCGCGGCGAGACCGTCTGTCTGGTGGGCGAATCGGGCTCCGGCAAGTCGGTGACCGCGCTGGCGCTGATGGGGCTGCTGCCGGACAACGCCCGGGTCGACGGCGGCCGCGCGCGCTTCGCCCCCGACGAGGTGGCGGTGGACCTGCTGGCGCTGCCGGAGGCGGAACACCGCCGACTGCGCGGCGCGCGCATGGCGATGATCTTCCAGGAGCCGATGACCTCGCTCAACCCGGTGCTCACCGTCGGCGAGCAGATCCGCGAGGTGCTGGCGATCCACCAGCCGGAGCTCAGCGCCGAGGCGGCCCGCGAGCGGGTGATCGCGGCCATGGCCCAGGTCAAGCTGCCGGAGCCGGCGTCGCGCTACCACGAGTACCCCCACCGCCTCTCCGGCGGCCAGCGCCAGCGGGTGATGATCGCCATGGCGCTGGTCTGCGAACCCGATCTGTTGATCGCCGACGAGCCGACCACGGCGCTGGACGTCACCGTCCAGGCGGAGATCCTGGCGCTGCTGCGGGAGCTGCAGGAGCGCCGGCGCATGGGGCTGCTGTTCATCACCCACGACTTCGGCGTGGTCGCCCAGGTGGCCCACCGGGTGGCGGTGATGCGCCACGGCCGGATCGTCGAGACCGGCGCCACCCAAGCGCTGCTCGGCGCCCCCGAACACGACTACACTCGCGCGCTGCTCGACGCCCTGCCGGAGCGCCGGACCCGGGGGGCCAGACCGGCGCCGGCGGCTGAGGCGCTGGTGCGCTTCGACGACCTCAAGGTCCACTTCCCCATCCGCCGGGGGCTGCTGCGCCGGGTGGTCGGCCACGTCAAGGCGGTGGACGGCGTCTCGCTGGCGATCCCGCGCGGCGGCATCACCGCGCTGGTCGGTGAGTCGGGCTCCGGCAAGACCACCGTCGGCCGCGCCCTGCTGCGTCTGACCGACGCCACCGACGGCCGCATCGCCTTCGACGACCGCGACATCACCCGCCTTGGGCGGCGCGCCCTGCGCCCGGTGCGCCGTCGGCTGCAGGCGGTGTTCCAGGACCCGTATTCGGCGCTCAACCCGCGCCTGTCACTGGCGACCATCCTCACCGAGCCGATGGCGGTCCACGGCATCGGCCGTGACCAGGCTGAGCGCCGCGAACGGGCGCTGGCGGTGCTGGAGCAGGTCGACCTGCCGGTGGACAGCCTGGAGCGCTACGCCCACGAATTCTCCGGCGGCCAGCGCCAGCGCCTCGGCATCGCCCGGGCGCTCTGCCTGGAGCCGGCCTTCCTGCTCTGCGACGAGGTCACCAGCGCGCTGGACGTCTCGGTCCAGGCGGGGATCCTCGACCTGCTGCTGCGCCTGCGCGCCGAGCGCGGCCTGACCATCCTGTTCATCACCCACGACCTCGGCGTGGTGCGCTACCTGGCCGATGCGGTGGCGGTGATGGAGGCGGGCCGGCTGGTGGAGCAGGGGTCGGTGGCGCAGGTCCTCGACGCGCCGCGGGAGGGCTATACTCGGCGGCTCATCGAGGCGGTGCCCCGGCTGGAAGGGTGAAAAGCCGGCCGAAGGTGGGCCGGCTGAAGCCGAGTCGGAACGGGAGGCTCAGCCGGCCTGGTTGGTGACGTCGACGTAGAGGGTCAGGCGCTGGCCGGGCTGCAGGTACTGCTGGCCCTCGAGGTTGTTCCACTGGCGCAGCTGGCTGACGCTGACGTTGAAGCGCTGGGCCACCCGTGCCAGCGAATCGCCGCGGCGCACGGTGTAGCCGACCCGGCGCTCGGTGGCGTAGCTGTGCGGGGCGGAGAAGTTCGCCGGGATCCGCGCAGTGACATCGGCCTGGGACCAGATGACGATCTGCTGCCCCTCGCGCAGCGGGTCACCTGGCGCCATGTTGTTCCAGCTGGCGATCTCGCGCACGGTGACGTTGTGCTTGCGGGCCAGGTCCCAGAACGACTCCCCCCGGCGGACCGTGTGGGTGATCTTCTGGCCGTTGCGCGCACGCTGCTGGATGGCCCGGGTCCGCGCATCCTCGGTGAGGGTGTATTCGCTGTCGTCGTGGACCGCCACCGGGATCATCAGGTGGTCACCGGCGCGGATCACGTGGCCATTGAGGTTGTTGACCCGGCGCAGCATGCCGACGGTGGTGTTGTAGTCCCGGGCGATGATCTCCAGGCTCTCGCCGCTGCTGATCCGGTGGCGCTCCCAGCCCAGTCGCTCCTCCCGGGGGAGCTCGGCCAGGTTGTGCTTGAAGGTCCCGACGTGGTCGACGGGCAGGAAGAGCTCGTGGGGGCCTTCCGGACTGGTGGCCCAGCGGTTGAAGCCCGGGTTCAGGCGGTAGATGGTGTCGACATCGATGTCGGCCAGATCGGCGGCCAGCGCCAGGTCGATCTGGGAGCCGATGTCCACGCGCGCGATACGCGGCTCGTTGGGGATCGACGGCAGGGTGACGTCATGTTCCGTCGGATCTTCGACCACCCGGGCGATGGCCAGCAGTTTCGGCACGTAGCCCTGTGTTTCCTGCGGCAGGTAGGGGCGGGCGCCCCAGTAGTCGTCGTCACGCCCGTTCTGGCGCGCCCGGCGCTGAGCGCGGCGCACGTTGCCGGCCCCCGCGTTGTAGGCGGCCAGGGCCAGATGCCAGTCATCGAACTGGTTGTAGAGGCGGGCCAGGTAGGTCAGGGCGCCCTCCGTGGCCGCTTTGACATCGCGGCGCCCGTCGTACCACCAGTCCTGGCGCATGCCGAAGATCCGCCCGGTGGCGGGGATGAACTGCCACATCCCGGAAGCCCGGCCATGGGAGTAGGCGAAGGGGTAGTAGGCACTCTCGATGACCGGGAGCAGCGCCAGCTCCGCAGGGAGATCGCGCTCGTCGATGGCCTCGAGGATGTAGTAGAGGTACGGCTCGGCCCGAGCGGCCACGCGGTCGAGGTAGCTCTGGTGGCGACTGTACCAGTCGCGATAGTTCTCGGCGCTCTCGTGGTCCCGATCGGGCATGGCCATGCCGTCGCGCAGCCGATCCCAGATGTCCCGTTCGGGCAGCCCGTCCAGCGGGCCGGTATCGACGACGTCCGGCATGGGGGCCAGTTCGGGCTCGTGTTCCACCGTGGCGCAGCCCGCAAGGAAGAGGGCGGAGGCCGCGAGCACTGCCAGTCGTACCCGGATTCTTCTTGCTGTTTTTATCATGGGGAAGAACCCTATCGGGTGCGAACAGCCCCTGTCAATAAAATCTTTATCCGGATCAGTCCAGTGCGTCCTTCCAGGCGCGAACCGTGGCAAATACCTCGGTCGGGGAATCCAGGGAGCGGCCGCTCCAGCGCTGCGCCGCGTCTCGAACCTCGGGGACGTGGCCGCGCAGAAAGGGGTTGGTCGCGCATTCCTCGTGCATGGTGGAAGGGACCGTCGGGATCCCCTGACGGCGCCGTTCACGCGCCTCCGCGTCACGTTTTTGCAGTGCTTCACTGGCTGGTTCGACCTGACGGGCGAAATCGAGATTCTCGAGGGTGTACTCATGGGCACAGTAGACCCGGGTCTCCCCCGGCAGGACACGGAGCTTTTCCAGCGAGGCGTGCATCTGCTCCGGCGTGCCCTCGAACACGGCGCCGCAGCCACAGGCGAACAACGCGTCCCCGCAGAAAAGACAGCCGCCACCGTGGTAGGCGATATGACCGCGGGTGTGGCCGGGGACCTCGATCACGGTCAGGGGTCCCTCGATGCCGGGGACCGTGACCTGCTCCCCCTCGGCCAGCGCGTGGTCGCTCCCGGGGATGCGCTCGCCGGCGGGCCCGTAGACCGCCGCCTGCGGCCAGCGCTGCTTGAGCCGGGTGATGCCGCCGGTGTGATCGCCATGGTGGTGGGTGATCAGGATGGCGGCCAGGGCCAGACCGCGTTCGTCCAGGTGGTGGATGACCGGGGCGGCGTCGCCGGGGTCGACCACGGTGGCTTGTCCGGCGGCCTGGTCCTCCAGGCACCAGATGTAGTTGTCCTTGAATGCGGGAATCGTACTGATCATGCCGCGCATGATGACAACCCGCGCCGTCCCGGGCAACCTGACAGGCCGCACAATGGGGATTATCATCGACGCCATGACAACGTCCAGCGCCCACCGCCACCGCCAGTTGCGGACCTGGTTCCAGCACCCCGCCGGCCAGGCGGTCCTGGCGCGGGAGCGGGCGTGGCTGGATGCGCTGCTGCCCGATCTCTTCGGCTACTACCTGGTCGAGGTGGGGAACCCGGGGTGTCCGGAACGTCTGCGCGCCACGCGAGTGCGCCACGCCTTTCGCATGGCCCTGGGCGGGAGCGACTGGGATGCCGGCGCGGTGCCCACCGTCCACGGCGAGGCCGATGCACTGCCGTTCGAATCGGAGGCGGTGGATGTCCTGGTCCTCAGCCACGTGCTCGAATTCGAGGACGATCCGGGCGCCGTCCTGGCCGAGGCCGAACGGGTCCTGCGCCCCGAGGGGCACCTCCTGGTGCTGAGTTTCAACAGCACCAGCCACTGGCAGCTCTGGCGCTGGCTGGAGCCGGCCCGGGGCGCCCAGCGGCCACCCTGGACCGGGCAGTTCTATTCCGGCGGCCGTCTCGGGCGCTGGCTGGACGGCCTCGGCTTCGACACCCTGCAGCGGGCCTCGCTGATGTTCCGGCCGCCCATCCAGTCCAGCCACTGGTTGGCGCGCTGGCTGGAGCTCGAGGCCTGGGGCGAGCGCCTGCTCCCGGCCGTGGGCGGGGTCAACGTTCTGCTGGCGCGCAAGCGGGTGGCGACCATCACCCCGATCAAGCCGCGACGCTGGTCCATCCGGGCCGGTGCGCGCGCGCTGGCGCCCCGGCCCCTGGCAGGGGCCCGGGATGAGGGCTGTCAGCGTTCCGGGGACGCGCTATCATGCGCCCCCGTTCGGACAACCGCACAGAGGGAGTGAACCGTGGCCGACGACGAGGTGGTCGAGATCCATACCGACGGGGCGTGCAGCGGCAACCCCGGCCCCGGTGGCTGGGGAGCCGTGATGGTCTGGAACGGACACGAGCGGACCCTGTCGGGGTTCGAGCCGGAGACCACCAACAACCGCATGGAGCTGCTGGCCGTGATCCGCGCCCTGGAAGCGCTCAAGCGTCCCTGCAGCGTCCGGCTGGTGACCGATTCGCAGTACGTCCAGAAGGGGATCCGCGACTGGCTCCCCGGCTGGAAGGCGCGCGGCTGGAAGACCGCCAGCGGCGGCGCGGTAAAGAACCGCGACCTGTGGCAGGCGCTGGAGGCCGCCGCTGAACGTCACGACATCGACTGGGTCTGGGTCCGCGGCCACAACGGTGACGTCCGCAACGAGCAGGCCGATGCCCTGGCTCGCGAGGCCATCGCGCAGGGGAGGGGGCAATGAGCGAAAGCGCACCACGCCAGATCGTGCTCGATACCGAGACCACCGGTATCGGCCCCGAGCAGGGCCATCGGATCATCGAGATCGGCTGTCTGGAGCTGGTGGGACGCCGGCGCACCGACCGAACCTTCCACCACTACCTCAACCCCGAGCGCACCGTGGATCAGGGGGCGGTGGAGGTCCACGGCCTGGACAACGAGTTCCTGGCCGACAAGCCCCTGTTCGCCGACATCGTGGCGGACTTCATCGCCTTCGTCCGCGGGGCGGAACTGATCATCCACAATGCCCCCTTCGATGTCGGCTGCATCGACGCCGAGCTGGACCGCCTCGGCGCGGGCTGGGGACGGCTGACGGACCACTGCACGGTCCACGACACCCTGGCCCAGGCGCGACTGCTCCATCCCGGACAGCGCAACAGCCTCGATGCCCTCTGCGGGCGCTACGGCGTCGACAACAGCAACCGCGAACTCCACGGCGCCCTGCTGGACGCCGATATCCTCGCGGAGGTCTATCTGGCGATGACCGGGGGCCAGAAGGCCCTGGGGCTGGGCGAGGACGGCGAGGCCGGGGCGGCCGATGCGGGGAGCGCCATCCGTCGCCGGGCCGCCGATCGGGGGCCGCTGCCGCTGGTGGCGCCGACAGCCGAGGAGGAGGCCGCTCACCAGCGCCGATTGGCGGCGCTGGATGCGGCGTGCGGCGGTGAGCGGCCCGCCTGGCCGGATTAGAGCGGCGTCCGGAGCGGGCGCAGCGGCTGGATCGCGACCGTCTCGCCGGGCTCGATGTCCCCCCGCTCGGCAGGCAGGATGACCAGGCAGTCGGCGAGGCTCATGGAGCGCAGGATGTGGGAGCCCTGGGCACCGGTGGGGCGGACCAGCAGGCGCCCTTCGGCATCCCGCTCCAGACAGCCGCGCTGGAAGTCGGTGCGCCCGGGGGACTTGCGAAAGCCCGTGGCGGTGATCGCCGGCAGGGTCGCCGGGGCGCCGGCCGGCTCCCCGGCGAGCACCGCCAGGGCCGGGCGGACGAACTGCAGGAAGGTCGCCATGGCCGAGACCGGGTTGCCGGGCAGCCCGAAGAAGGCGGCATCCCCCACATGGCCGAAGGCCAGCGGCTTGCCCGGCTTCATGGCGACCTTCCAGAAATCCACCTCGCCCTGACGCGCCAGGGCGGTATGGACATGGTCCGCGTCACCCACCGATGCCCCCCCGCTGGTGATCACCAGATCGGCCATGGCCGCCGCGTCTCGCAGGGCCGTCTCGATGGTCGCCAGGTCATCCGTGACGATGCCGCCGTCGATGAGCTCGGCCCCGCACTCGCGCAGCAGACCGTGGAGGAGGTAGCGATTGCTGTCGTGGAGCTCTCCGGGGCCCAGGGGTTCGTCCACACGGCGGAGTTCGTCGCCGGTGGAGAAGAAGGCGACCCGGGGCCGGCGCCGAACGCTCACCTCGGCGCGACCCAGAGAGGCGAGCAGCCCGAGATCGGCCGGGGTCAGGCGCCGCCCGGGGGCGAGGACCTCGTCGCCGGGGGCCAGGTCCTCGCCGACCCGGCGGATGTTCTCCCCGAGGGTGTGGTCGGGGCCGACGGTGACCGTCTCGCCGTCCACCGTCACCTGTTCCTGCATCACCACGGTGTCGGCCCCGGCGGGGAGCACGGCGCCGGTCATGATCCGGACCACCTCGCCGTCGCCGACCCGTCCCTCGAACGGGGCGCCGGCCATGGCGCGGCCGACCAGGCGGAGCGCGCCCCCGGCCGCGAGGTCGGCATGGCGCAACGCATAGCCGTCCATGGCCGAATTGTCATGGCCCGGAACGGGCTGATCGGCGATCACGGGGGTGTCGAGCACACGGTCGAGGGCGTGGCGCAGGTCGACCTCTTCACGGCCGGCAACCGGCTTCAGGACCTCCAGGATGCGGCGGCGGGCCTCTTTCACCGGCAGCAGGCCGGTGGACTGGTGGCAGGGATCGTTGGCTGACATGGGTGACTCCTTTGGAACGAGGGCACTACGGTAGCCGAACCACGCGGCGATGCAAAAGCGCCGTCCCGGTGGTGGAACGCCCGCACCGCGTTGTTCTGCGAACGAGGCATCGGAAAGCGGCGCCAGGACGTCTATAATGGCGCATAATCGTTGAATCGCGTAATGGGAGCAGGCCAATGCAAGATCGTCGCCAGGGTGCCGAGACCGACCGTCTGGAGATGCTGTTGTTCACCCTGGGGGGGAATCAGCTCTTCGGGATCAACGTCCTGAAGGTGAAGGAGGTCGTCCAGACCCCGCGCCTGAACCACCTGCCGGAATCGCATCCCGCCGTGATGGGCGTGACCCAGTTCCGGGGACAGTCCGTCTCGGTGGTGGATCTGGCCCGAGCGGTGGGCTTCAAGGGGGCCGATCGGAGCGGTCCCGGCATGATGATCGTGGCCGAATTCAACGGCCGCCTCACCGCCTTCCGGGTCGCGGCGGTGGATCGCATCGTCGTGCTCGACTGGAAAGAGGTGCACCGGCCACCGCACAACTCCTCGCGGGCCGGCTATATCACCGGCGTGACCTACCTCGACGAGCAGTTGGTGGAGATCCTCGACGTCGAAACGGTCCTGTTCGAGACCATCCTCGACGAGCACGTCGAGATGGGCATGGATACCGAGGGCGATCTCGGCATCGACGAGTCCTTCTCCGAAGGCAGCCATCGGGTCCTGGTGGTGGATGACTCCGCCATCGCCCGCAAGCAGACGGCGCGGACCCTGGATCGGCTCGGTGTCGATTACGTCATGGCGGAGGACGGCAAGGAGGCGCTGGAGTATCTGCGCGGCATCGTCGCCGAGGGCAAACCGGTGTGGGAGGAGATCGGCATGGTCATCTCCGACATCGAGATGCCGGAGATGGACGGCTACAGTCTGACCCGCGCCATTCGTCAGGAAAAGGCGCTCTCCGGGCTCTATGTGCTGCTGCATACCTCGCTCACAGGGATCATCAACACCGAGCAGGCCGAGAAGGTGGGCGCCGATGCCACCCTGACCAAGTTCGAGGCCGCGAGCCTGGCGCGCCAGGTGGTCGCCGGTCTCACCGAGGGGCACAAGGCGGAGAACACCGCCTGAATCGGTGGCAGGGAACCGTTTCCGGAACACACATGGCGTAACGACGAGAGGAGATTTCGAATGCAGGATTCCGGCCGACGGATCTGTGTCTGGGACTGGCCGATACGGATATTCCACTGGGCCCTGGTGGTGGCAATCGCCATTGCCTGGCTTTCCGCCGAACGGGGCAGTGAGGGTTTCACCCACCATCAATGGGCGGGGTACACCATCCTGACGCTGTTGATCTTCCGGGTGCTGTGGGGCCTGGTGGGGAGCGAGACGGCGCGCTTCAGTGACTTCGTGCGCGGACCCCGGGCGGTGCTGGAGTATCTCCGCAACTGGCATCGCGGCGGTCGCGCCGCGACGGTGGGGCACAATCCGCTGGGGGCCCTGGCCATCCTGGCGATGCTGGCCCTGGTGGCGGTCCAGGCCGTCACCGGCTTGTTCGCCGATGACGACATCCTCCACAGCGGACCGTTCTCCGGGCTGGTGGACGGCTCCACCCGCCGCATGCTGACCGTCTGGCACACCACGCTGTTCGACTGGCTGCTGGTGCTCATCGGGATGCACATCGTCGCGATGGTGCTCTACCGGGTGGTGCGCGGCGAGAACCTGGTCAAGCCGATGATCACCGGCTATCGGGATGCCGAAGCGGACCGCGCACAGCCCTGGATCGCTCCGCTGGTGCGTGCCCTCGTCGTCCTGGCGGTTTCCGTGGCGCTGGTCGCCGGAGGGCTGGCCTGGTTCGGCTGACGGCACCCCCGCGACACGGTGAGGAGACATGAAAAAGGGCCGGCACCGGAGGTGTCGGCCCTTTCTGCATCCCGAGGATGTCGCGGCCCGGGCGGGCCGCGTTACTGCGGGGTCAGTCGCGGAAGTTGTCGTGGCAGGCCTTGCAGCTCTCGGCCACGTCCTGGAACTTCGGACGGATCTCGTCGAGATCACCGGACTGGGCCGCTTCGGCGAGGATCTCGGCGCGCTCCTCGAACTGGTTCATGCCCTGTTCGAAGGTGGTCCAGTCTTCCCAGATGGCGGCCAGGGAGTCGGAACCGATGTGGCTCTGCTCCTTGCCGGCGAAGCCCTCGAGGACCATGGGAGCGACCCGGGCCACACGCTCGGCGTTGCGAGCAAAGAGGTCGGCGTCGTAGTCGATCTCGCCCTGGACCATGCCGCCCATGGGGGCGAAGTGCCAGCGGATGACCTGGAAAGCGCCCTGCCGGTACTCGATGGCCTCGGCGGCCTCTTCGCTGACGGCCCCCTCGCCATTGTCGGCGCAGCCGGAGAGGAGGGCGACCGAGCCGAGAGCGGCCAGGGCGGTGATCAGAAACGATTTGCGCATGATGAAACTCCCTGTGTTGTTTGAAGTGGGTGGTTCTGTCGCGTTGATGCCCCTCGATACCGGTACTGTGCCGGCAGGGTGGGTCCGCGTGCGACGTGAGACAATGCCACGCGAGGAAGCTGGGGGCCAGCGATGGTTTTTTCAAGGGGGGAGGAACGGCTGATGCCGGGTCTCGTTGTGTACAGAAAATGTACAGCGCGGCCGGTCATGGGCGCATCGTACCGGCTCTGTATTGTCTTTTGTTTTACCCTTTTTGGACAATATGTTGCATGCACTCCGGGTGCCTCTTCGGCCGGGGGTCAGCCGGGGGCGAGGTTGAAATTGGCACAGGTTTGTGCTTAACTGTCCGGGTAATGCAGCGGCGCCAACGTAATGCGAACGCCACCAAACAGGGGCGGCGTTCGGGCCGCCGCTGCAACCGCAAGCGACTTCTCGACACCCTGCCCCTGAGTTTTTAGTGGGGTGGCCGCGACAAGGCGGCAGGTCACAGTTCTATCCTTAAATCTGGACCGACGACAGGCAGTACGTTGCCCGGAGTGCGACTCGAAGTCGCTTGCTCGCCGGTATCTCGCTACAGACGGCGTAAAAGAACGTGTATGCGGCCCGCCCAATGCTGGACAGGGCGGTTTTTGTGTAACCCCACATCTGGGGCCAAACTAAAAGCTAGGAGCGACCCAAATAATGTCGAACACCAGCCTGTTTACTTCCGAATCAGTCTCCGAGGGCCATCCCGACAAGGTGGCTGACCAGATTTCCGACGGCATCCTCGATGCCATTCTCAAGGAAGACCCGAACGCCCGGGTTGCCTGCGAGACCATGATCAACACCGGCATGATCATCCTCTCCGGCGAGATCACCACCACGGCCAAGATCGAGTACAACGAGATCGCCCGTGAAGTGGTCAAGGACATCGGCTACAACTCCTCCGCCATGGGCTTCGACTACGAGACCTGCGCCGTGCTGGTCTCCCTCGACAAGCAATCCCCCGACATCGCCCAGGGCGTCGACGAGGGCGCCGGCCTGCACCTGGACCAGGGCGCCGGCGACCAGGGCCTGATGTTCGGCTTCGCTGTCGACGAGACCGACGTGCTGATGCCGGCCCCGATCTCCCTGGCCCACCGTCTGGTGGAGCGCCAGTCCATCGTCCGCAAGGACGGCACCCTGCCGTGGCTCCGCCCCGACGCCAAGAGCCAGGTGAGCCTGCGCTACGAGGGCTCCGAGCCGGTCGGCATCGATGCCGTGGTGCTCTCCACCCAGCACGATGAAGAGATCAGCCAGAAGGACCTCGAAGAGGCCATGATGGAGCACGTGGT
>CAZGJO010000045.1:0-12118 GCA_964525685.1 uncultured Ectothiorhodospiraceae bacterium
GGAAGCCGCTGAGCAGTCCCCCCCAGGGGGTCGGCAATTCGCTCAAGGGGCGCCCCACCACCTCATCGGAGGCGAGGCCGGTGAGCGTCTCCAGCGCCTGATTCCAGTGGATGACCTCGCCTTCGCCACTGATGGTCGCGGCGCCCAGCGGCAGGTCGTGGAGGACCTGGCGGTGGTAGCGGCGCAGGGCGTCCAGCTCCAGCGAGAGGCCCTGGAGTTCGGTGTGGGAATCCTCCAGGCGGGCCTCGATGTGGCGCACGGTGTCGGCCAGGGCCAGCTGGGCGCGGGGCTCCAGGTGCAGCCGTTCGTCGACGATCATGCGCGCCAGCAGGGGGCCCATGAGGCCGGAGAGGTTGCGCTCGATCTGGCGGCGCAGCCGGGTCAGGGCCTCCGGCTGGGCCTCGTCGGGGGAGAGGTCCAGGTCCTTCAGGGCGCGCCGGACCTCGCGCCGCGCCACGTCCTCGCCCACCGCCTCGGCGAGGCGATCGGTGAACTGCCCGGCGGAGCGGGCGGTCACCACCCCGGACTCTTCGGCCTCCCCGGAGCGTAGACAGAGGCGGGCGCTCTGCGCCTCGGCGTCAGAGGGCCGGGTCAGCAGACTCAGCAGTGTGAACAGGGCGCCATTGACCAGCAGGGTGGCGGCGGTGGCGACGAACCAGGGATCGGCGTCGGACAGCCCGAGGGCCGTCTGGGCGTCGAAACCCGTCGCCAGCAGGCCGGCGTTCTCCAGCAGGGGCAGCAACAGCAGCACGGCCCAGACCGCGGCGCCGCCGAGCAACCCCCCGACGAAGCCGTGGCGGGTGGCCCGCCCCCAGAAGAGCAGGCCGATGATCCCGGGCAGGAACTGGGCCACGGCGACGAACGAGATCAGCCCCATCTCCACCAGCCCCTCGCGGTGTTCCAGCAGCAGGTAGAAGCCGTAGCCGGCGAGGATGATCAGGGCGATGACCACGCGCCGGCTCCAGGTCAGCCAGCGGTAGAGGTTGCCGCTCTCCGCCGGTCGCTGGGGCAGGCTGGCCGGCAGCAGCAGGTGGTTCATCGCCATGGCCGCCAGCGCCAGGGTGGTGACGATGACCATGGCGCTGGCGGCGGAGACCCCGCCGATGAAGGCGGCCAGGGTCAGCAGGTCGTTGCCCTGGGCCAGGGGCAGTACCAGCACGTGGTAGTCCGGCGATCCCGGCGCGTCGGTGGCCTGCCCGGCCCAGAGGATCGGCGGGATGGCCAGGTTGAGCAGCAGCAGAAACAGCGGGAAGCCCCAGGCCGCCACCCGTAGCGCCCGATCGGAGGGGGCCTCGGCGAAGGCCATGTGGAACTGACGCGGCAGCAGGAAGGCGGCGGCGAACGCCAGCAGCAGCAGGCTGGTCCAGGCGCCCTCGTGCATCGGTTCGTACATCGCCTCCAGCGCCTCCGGGTGGGCTTCCAGCCAGGCGCCGAGCCCCAGAGGGCCACCGAAGACCCCGAACAGGGCGAACAGGCCCACCGCCAGCAGGGTGAACAGCTTGATGATCGACTCGAAGGCCACTGCCATGACCAGGCCGTCGTGGCGCTCGCCGGGAGCGACGTGGCGGGCGCCGAACAGGGTGGCGAACAGGATCAGCAGGGCGCAGAAGCCCAGCGCCAGGGTCTGGGGCGGGGTCTGCTGGGTCAGCACCTGGGCCGATTCGGTCACCGCCCGGATCTGCAGGGCGATGTACGGCAGGATGCCGACCAGCATGAACAGGGTCACCACGACACCGGCCAGCTGGCTGCGGTAGCGGAAGGTGAACAGGTCGGCCAGCGAGGTGAGCTGATGGTCGCGGGCCAGGCGCAGGATGGGTAGCAGCAGCACCGGCGCCAGCAGGAAGGCGAGGGTGGGGCCGAGGTAGATGGTCAGGAAGTTGAAGCCGTGCTCGGCAGCGAAGCCGACACTCCCGTAGAAGCTCCAGGAGGTGGCGTAGACCCCCAGGGCCAGGATGTAGACCAGCGGATGGTGGACCAGCCACGCCGGCAGCAGCCCGCGGTCGGTGACGTGGGCGATCACGAACAGCAGCGACAGATAGCCGAAGGCCACCGCAAAGAGCAGGGCGACATCAACGGTCATGGTCGTCCCGTTGGCGCAGCAGCAGGTAGCCGGCCAGCAGCAATCCGCCCCAGATCAGGTAGGGGGTGAACCAGCCGGCGGCCGGGCGTGCCCAGAGCAGCAGCAGCGGCGAGGCGAACAGGGCCAGGCCGAGGAGCAGGGCGATGAGGGCGTGGTCGATGCGCTCCGGTCGAGGTGCCGGCATGGGCGCTCCCATGGCAGTCGGTGTGTTACGGAAAGTAACAGTTCCGGCGGGCCGTGGAAAGCGTGCCGGGCGGTCAGTCGAGGACCACCCGCGGTCCCCGGGGTACCCGGTCGGGGTCCCAGGCCGCCGTGGCCCAGGGCAGGAGTTCCTCCGGGCCGGCGCCTCGGAGTTCGGTCGGCGGTTCCTGACCGAGAAAGTCCAGGGCCCGCCAGAGGGCCTCCGCCGGGGCGCTGTCGTCCACCGGCGGGGCCCCGGTCTGCTTGCTCAGCTTGTCGCCGGCGGCGTTGATCGCCACCGGCAGGTGGTGGTAGCCGGGGGTCGACAGCCCGAGGGCCCCCTGGAGCAGGATCTGGCGTGGGGTCGAATCGAGCAGATCGGCACCGCGCACCACCTCGGTGATCCCGCTGTCGGCATCGTCCACCACCACGGCGAGCTGGTAGGCGAACAGGCCGTCGGCCCGGCGGATGGTGAAATCGCCCACCTCGGCCGCGACATCCTGTTGTTGAGCCCCGAGGCCGGCGTCGACGAAGTGAACCGGCGGCAGACCCTGGACCAGGAAGCGCCAGGAGCGCGCCGCCCGGCCACCCAGTCCGACGCGGCAGGTGCCGGGGTAGACCCCGCGCGGCAACCCCAGGGCCTCGGCGGCGGCGCGCTCCTCGGCGCGGCTGCAGGCGCAGGGGTAGGCCCGCTCGAGGTCGACGAGCGTCTCCAGGGCCGCCTGGTAGTGTTCCTTGCGGCTGCTCTGCCAGATCACGGGTCCGTCCCAGGTGAGGCCGAAGTTCTCCAGTCCGCGCAGGATGGCATCGGCGGCACCCGGGACGGTGCGTGGTTCGTCCAGATCCTCCATGCGCAGCAGCCATTCGCCCCCGGCGTGCCGCACCGGCAGATAACTGCCCAGCGCGGCGACAAGGGAGCCGAAGTGGAGGGGGCCGGTGGGGGACGGGGCGAAACGGCCGCGACGGACGGGGCCCGATGTCATCGCCGTTCTGCCCGGTTGCGCTCAGCCGCGCTGGCGTTCGCGCACCTCGTCCAGGGTCTTGCAGTCGATGCAGAGGGTGGCGGTGGGACGCGCCTCGAGGCGTCGGATGCCGATCTCGACGCCGCACGCCTCGCAGAAGCCGTAGTCGCCCTCTTCCAGCTTGTTCAGGGCCTCGTCGATCTTGCCGATGAGCTTGCGCTCACGGTCGCGGGTGCGCAGCTCCATGGTGAACTCGGATTCCTGGCTGGCGCGGTCGTTGGGATCGGGGAAGTTGGCCGCCTCGTCCTGCATGTGATGCACCGTGCGATCCACCTCTTCCATCAGCTCACGCTTCCACCCCTGGAGGATGTTGCGGAAGTGCTCCTCCTGCTGCGGGTTCATGTACTCCTCGTCCGCGCCTGCCTGATAGGGGGCGATCCCGTCCACCAGGGTCTCTGCATCCTTCTTGTCGGCTTCTGCCATGGTCCCCTCCTCGGGTACGTACGT
This sequence comes from uncultured Ectothiorhodospiraceae bacterium, assembly GCA_964525685.1. Lineage (GTDB taxonomy): Bacteria > Pseudomonadota > Gammaproteobacteria > Thiohalospirales > Thiohalospiraceae > Thiohalospira. The sequence continues at coordinate 3,730 of CAZGJO010000045.1, forward strand.
ATGCTCGAATTCAAAAGGCGCAACTCTATACCAGAGAACGCACGCCCATGACAAGTCACGTTCGCCCGCTCCTGATGGTCGTCGACCGATTTTGACGACCTGCCATCAGCGGCTGGCAGGGTGCCGGGGAATGGTACACAATCGATCGAGCTGACCCGGTTTTCAGGGAGTGGGAAAAGATGGAGGAAGCGACAGCCGAGGTCATGGTCGGGCGCCAGCCCATCTATGATCGACGGATGAACGTGCGGGCCTACGAGCTGCTCTTTCGGGAAACCGGCTCGAATCAGGCCAACGTCGTCGATGGCGACCGCGCTACCAGTCAGGTGCTCTACAACACCTTCATCGAGATCGGACTGGACGCCATCGTCGGCAAGCACAAGGCCTTCGTGAACCTGACCCCGCCCTTCCTGACGGGGGAGTACCCCCTGCCCCGGAGTTCCGGCAATCTGGTGCTGGAGATCCTGGAGGACATCGAGCCCACCCCGACCCTGGTCGAGGCCGTGCGCGATCTGCGTGAACGGGGCTATACCATCGCCCTGGACGACTTCGTCTACAGCCCCCACCTGCAGCCCCTGGTCGACCTGGCACACATCATCAAGATCGACATCACGAAGATGGATGACGACGGCCTGGCGGAACACGTGCGTCGTTTACGCCGGGAGGGTCAGCTGCTGCTGGCGGAGAAGGTGGAGACCCACGACGAGTTCGCCTACTGCCAGCACCTGGGCTTCGACCTCTACCAGGGCTACTTCTTCTGCCGGCCGAACATCGTCAAGGGCCGGCAGCTGCCCACCAACCGGCTGGCCCTGATGCAGCTGCTCGGCGAACTGCAGCGCGAGGATGCGGACATCGGCAAGCTGGAGAAGCTGATCAGCCAGGATGTGACCCTCTCCTATCGCCTCCTGCGCCTGATCAATTCGGCGGCCTTCGCCCTCTCCACCCGCGTGGAATCCATCTCCCGCGCGCTGATGCTGCTGGGGCTGGACGCGGTGCGCAACTGGGCGAGCCTGCTGGCCCTGTCGAACATCGACGACAAGCCGGTGGAGCTGGTGCGCAATTCGGCGGTCCGCGCACGCATGGCCGAGCTGGTGGGGGCGGTTGTGGACAGCGGCGTCGAACCCGGCACCTACTTCACCGCCGGGCTGTTCTCGAACCTGGACGCGCTGGTGGACAAGTCCATGGAGGCGATCCTCGCGGATCTGCCCCTGAGCGAATCGGTGAGCACGGCCCTGCTCACCGGAAGGGGGAGTGTCGGCATCGTCCTCCAGGTGGTCCTGGCCTACGAGCAGGCGGAGTGGGAGGAGCTGGAGCAGCTGAACACCGGGATCCCCCTGGCGACCCTGCGCCAGCATTATCTGGAGGCCATCGGCTGGGCCGACTCCCTGGTCTCCGAGGTGGTCGACGGCAAGGCCGCCTGAGCCGGCCTCTCCTCAGCCGTGGCCGAATTTCTCGGCCACGTACTCGATGTCCTTGTCCCCGCGCCCGGAGAGGTTGACCAGGACGGTGGCCCCGGGGTTGTCACGGCCGTGCTGCATCGCCCAGGCGATGGCGTGGGCGCTCTCCAGGGCCGGGATGATCCCCTCGCTGCGCGAGAGGGTGTAGAAGGCCGCGAGGGTCTCGTCGTCGGTCACCGCATCGTAGTTGACCCGGCCGCTGCCGAGCAGATAGGCGTGTTCCGGTCCGACACCGGGGTAGTCGAGGCCCGAGGCAATGGAGTGGACCGGTGCCGGATTGCCCTCGTCGTCGCTGAGCAGCATGGTCCGGAAACCGTGGATCATCCCCGGGCTGCCGTAGGTCATGGTGGCCGAGTGCTCGCCGACGCCGGTGCCGTGGCCCAGCGGCTCGACGCCGTTGAGGGCGACCCCGGCATCCTCCAGGAAACCGGCGAACAGGCCCATGGCGTTGGAGCCGCCACCGACACAGGCGACCACCTGTTCCGGCAGCTCGTCGGTCATCTCCAGGAACTGCTCGCGGGCCTCGAGGCCGACCACCGCCTGGAAGTTGCGCACCATGAGCGGGAAGGGGTGCGGGCCGACCACCGAGCCGATGGCGAACAGCGCCTCGTCGGCCTGACCCAGATAGGACCGGAAGGCCGAGTCCACGGCCTCCTTGAGGCTGCGTCCCCCTTCCGATACCGGCACCACCTCCGCCCCCAGCAGTTTCATGCGGGTGACGTTGGGCGATTCCTTGGCGATGTCGATCTCGCCCATGTGGATCTCGCACGCCATGCCGAAACAGGCGGCCGCCGTCGCCAGGGCCACGCCGTGCTGGCCGGCACCGGTCTCGGCGATGAGCTTGCGCTTGCCCATGTGCTTGGCCAACAGGGCTTCGCCCATGCAGTGGTTGAGCTTGTGCGCACCGGTGTGGTTGAGGTCCTCGCGTTTCAGGTAGATGTGGGCGCCGACCTCGCGGCTGAGGTTGCGGGCGTAGTAGACCGGCGTTGGCCGTCCCTGGTAGTGCTTGCGGATGTAGCGCAGTTCGTTGAGGAAGTCCCCCGAGCGGGCCAGGGTCAGGTAGGCCTGGTTGATGGCGGCGAAGTGGGGTTCCAGTTCGGGAGGCAGGTAGGCCCCGCCGAATTCGCCGAAATAGCCGTCGGCATCGGGGAAGTTCTTCAGGTGCGCCATGTTCGCTCTCCTGTGGGCGGTTCGTCTCCGAGGCGTGGTGGCGGGATGGTAGCAGAAATCCGCCGGGCAATTGGCGGCACGGGGGAGGGCGGTGCTATTCTGGACTCGGTCTGAATGTTACGGCATTGAAAAACAGGCGCTCGAACACCATGTTCGGGAACGGGTAGCACCCTTTTATCAGAATTCAGGAGGAGCAGAACACCAATGCAAGCACCGAACGGTATCCGCAAACAGTCCGCATCCCTTCGAACCCTGCTGCCGGGCCTTCTGCTCGGTGGGCTGGCCCTGTCGCTGGTCGCACTGCAGGGGTGCGGCAACGAAGAGGCGGCCCCCGAACAGCAGGCCCAGGAGCAGCAGCCGGACATGGCCCTGGTGACCCCGAGCCCGATGGACTTCGAGGAGACCGTGGAGGCCTTCCGTGACGAGGTCGACGAGGCGGGCTGGAGCATCCTCAATCGCAACGACATGCACGAGGTCCTTGCCGAGCGGGGCTTCGACGTCGCCCCGGTGGCCATCCTCGACGTCTGTAGCGGCCAGTACAGTGCGCAGGTCCTGGAGGAGGATGAATTCCGTCCCGTCTCCGCCTTCATGCCGTGCCGGGTCAGCATCTACGAGGACAGCAACGGCAATGTCTCCATTGCCCGGATGAACGTGCCGGCCTTCCTGCCCATGCTTCCCCCGGGTGTGGCCGAGGTAATGGAGCAGTCCAGCAACGAGATCGAGGCGATCATCGAGCAGACCATCGCCCGGTAAGCCTCCGGAGCTCCGGGGTTCCCCCGGAGCTCTCCCGCTTCCCCCTCCCTGAAATCACCGGTTTACTCCACACGTACCTCTGGGTATCTTCCCCGCTTTCGCCCGAACCCGAGGACTACCGCGTGGAACTCCAAGCCCTGTTGTTCGATGTCGACGGGACCCTGGCCGACACCGAGCGTGATGGCCATCGAGTGGCCTTCAACCGTGCCTTCGCCGAGGCCGGGCTCGACTGGCACTGGTCCGTGGCGCTCTACGGTGAGCTGCTGGCGGTGACCGGCGGCAAGGAGCGGATCCGCCGCTATCTCGACCACCATCGGCCGGATGTCGTGTTGCCGGCGGATGCCGACGGCTACATTGCCGAACTCCATGCGGCGAAGACCCGCCACTACACCGAGCTGCTCGCCGAGGGGGCCATCCCCTTGCGCCCCGGGGTCGAGCGGCTGCTGCGCGAGGCGCGGGATGTCGGTCTGCGACTCGGCATCGCCACCACCACCACACCGGAGAACGTCACCGCCCTGATCACCCACACCCTGGGCGAAACGGCGCTGGACTGGTTCGAAGTCATCGCCGCCGGGGACGTGGTGCCGGAGAAGAAACCGGCGCCCGACATCTACGAGTATGCCCTGGAGAGGTTGGGATTGCCGGCGGCGGCGGCGCTGGCGGTGGAGGATTCGGAACTCGGCCTGCAGTCGGCGCGCGCGGCCGGGCTGGTGACCATAGTGACCGTCAACGACTACACCCGCGACCACGACTTTCCCGGTGCCGCGGCGGTGCTGGCGGATCTCGGCGAGCCTGAACGCGGGACCGTCGAGGCGCCCTCGGGACAGGCTCAGCCGGCCGTGGACGTGAACAGGTTGCGCGATTGGCATGCGCGAAGCTTGTCAGAATCCGGATGACTCCTTAATCTGAGGCTCGATCGTCGAAGCCCTGCAGTGTGCGGGGTCCAAATCCCGCGAGAGGTCGACATGGATCGTTCGGAGAGCCATGAAGAAGATCGGTGAAATCGCCGAGAGCGGACAGGAGCGTTTTGTTCAGGTCCGCGAGGGGGAGGTCAAGGTCGGCGAGCGCCTGCCGTGGGACGTCTACTCCGCCGACGGCGTTCTGCTCAAGGACGCCGGGACCCTGATCGAGACCGAGCAGCAGGCCCGCCGGCTGGAGGCCGAGGGCAATCAGCGCAAGATGGGCGGGGTCAACCAGGCGACCACCGTGACCGCCGGCAGGGATCCCATCACCGGTGCCACCGCCAACCCCTTCGCGCGCGTCGAGGAACTGTTGCGCCGGCTGAACGGGCTGCTCAAGGCCCTGGTCAAGCCGGACGATCCCGGAGAGGTGGAAAAACGGGTTCTCCGTTTTGCCGAGGGCGTCCAGGAGCTCGTGGGTCGCGATGTCGATGCCGCGCTGGGGGCCTGTCACCTGGTGAACCAGGAAGACTACGTCGTCAACCATACCCTGTATGTCGCCCTGCTCTCCGAACTCGTCGCCCGCCGGCTGGACAAGCCGGAGCTGGAACGCCGCTCTCTGGTCGCGGCGTCGTTGACCGCCAACATCGCCATGCTCGGCCTGCAACGGCGTCTGGTGTCCCAGGCCGAGCCCCTGACCGAGGAGCAGCAGAAAGCCATCCACGACCATCCCGCCCGCGCGGCAAAGCACCTCAAGTCGCTGGGGATCACCGACGACCTCTGGCTGGAGATCATCCTCCAGCACCACGAGCGGCTGGATGGCGGGGGGTATCCCCGGGGACTCGAGGGCGATGCCTTCATCGAGGAGGCGCGGATCATGGCCATCGCCGACCGTTACCACGCCATGATCTCGGGGCGGAAGTACCGCAAGGGGCTGATGCCGCGCGAGGCACTGCGCAAGCTCTTCATGGAGGACGGTCAGGTGATCTCGGCCGATCTGGCCCAGCTCTTCATCAAGGAGGTGGGCTTCTTCCCGCCGGGCTCCTTCGTCAAGCTCGCCAACGGCGAGGCGGGACTGGTCATTCGCCGCGGCGGCCAGCCGACCACGCCGGAGGTGGCGGCCCTGGCCAGTGAACAGGGGCGCTTCTACGCGCAGCCCCTGCGCCGCGACACCAGTCAGGGTGAGTTCGCCATCAAGGGCATGGGCCGGCCGCCGAGCCACATCCCCTTCAACGTCCCGTACCTCTGGGGTTACCGCGACCGCTGAGGCACCAGGGTCGCCGTGCCCGCCGCCGGCTCCGCTTCCGCCGCCGCGACCACCTCGATGCCGAGCCGCCGTTGCCGGATGGCGGTCCAGCCCGTGTTGCGCGCGCCGCCCCCCAGGGTCAGGACCCGGCGCGGGCGCGGCGCACCCAGCGCCGCCAGCCGGTCGTATCCGGCGGCCTCGATGGCCGCCACGCCCTCCAGCAACCCCTGGAAGAAACGGACGTCGTTCGCCGGCCGCGGCGTCATCCGCGGTGCCAGCGCGGGATCGCGGTAGGGGAAGCGTTCACCCGGAGCCGGCAGGGGGTAGTAGTCGAGGCCGGTGGGGGTCGCCGGGTCCAGTCGGGCCTGGAGTTCGGCCATGCGGGCGTCGTTGAAGAACTCGCGCAGCACCGCGCCGCCGCTGTTGGAGGCCCCGCCGATCAGCCAGAAGTCACCGAAGGGCTGGCTGTAGACGCCGGCTTCGGCGTCCGCCACCGGGTGTTCCCCGACCACCTTCAGCACCAGGGTCGAGCCGAGGATGGTCACGGCGTCCCCCGGCACCCGGGCACCGGCGGCGAGGACCGCGGCGGTGCTGTCCGTGGTCCCGGCGACCACCGCCACGTCCGCCGGCAGGCCCAGATGTTCGGCCACCTCCGGAGTCACTGTTCCCAGAGGAGTCCCGGGGGGATGAACCCGGGGCAACCAGGCGGACGGCACCCCTTCACGCTCGAGCAGCCCTTCCAGCCAGGCGGGCCAGTCGCCGGCGGCCGGATCCCAGCCGAGCTTCAGGGCGTTGTTGGCGTCGCTGTGACCGAAGCGCCCGCACAGCCGCCCGGCGAGCCAGTCGGCCTGGTGCAGGGCATGGGCCACTGTGCCGTCGGTGGTACCGTGGTCGTGGAGCCAGAGCAGACGGGCGAGGGCGCTGGCGGCCCCGCGCGCGGGGCTGGCGGTCGGGGCGACGGCATCGATGCGCGCGCCCTCGGCGGTGGCGCGCGCATCGTTGTAGAGCAGGGCCTGAGTCAACGGTTCGCCGTCGGCGTCGGCCAGCAGCAGCGTCCCCGAGGTCCCGTCGATGGCGATGCCGTCCACCGGCGCGCCATCCAGCTGCGCCATCAACGCCGCGACCACCTCCGCCAGGGCTTCCCACCAGATCGCCGGCGCCTGTTCCACCGCCGCCCCCCGGCGCGTCGGCTCCGGCATGGCCACCCGTGCCAGGGGCCGGACCGCCCCGGCATCGTCCAGGGCGACCCCGCGACACCCGGTGGTCCCGAAGTCGAGGCCGATGCGTACCCCCGCCACGCCGGTTACTCCCGGGGGGGCAGGCTTACCGGCGTGGCGGGTTCCCAGCCGTCGCCCCGGTGCTCGCAGGTGACGTCGGTGTAGATCCCGCCGCGGACGTTGAATCGCCCGGTCACCCGCAGGAAGCGCGGCGCAATGAGTCCGACGATGTCATCGGTGACGCGGTTGGTCATCGCCTCGTGGAAGGCCCCCTCGTCGCGAAACGACCACATGTACAGCTTCAGCGACTTCAGCTCCACGCAGGTGGCCTCCGGGATGTAGTCGATGAAGAAGGTGGCGAAGTCCGGCTGTCCGGTCTTCGGGCAGAGGCAGGTGAACTCCGGGATGGTGAAGCGGATGAAGTAGTCCCGCTCCGGCGTGGGATTGGGGAACGTCTCCAGTTCCCGGCTCGGCTGGGTGGCCATGATTCGCTCTCCTGGCTGCTTGGAAAGCCGGCCATTTTAACGCAGAATCGGCCCCTTGGTGGCGATCGGCCCGGCCGGCTTGTACCGGCGCCGCGGCGTGGCTCGCCATCGGTCGGTACGCGTGGCGCACCCCTTCGGGGTGCCCTGTGCTGCTCGCACGAAAGGGGCCGCTCGCGAACTCGCTTCGCTCGGACAGCGCTCGCTCTCCGCCCCTTTCGGCCTGCGCTGCTCGGTGCGCCACGAAAGGTACCGACCGATGGCGAGCCACGCCGCGGCGCCGGTACAAGCCGGCCGGGCCCCGGACAGAGACTGGTAGAGCGTGCGACTGAGCAAGATCAAACTGGCCGGCTTCAAGTCCTTCGTGGACCCGACCACCATCCCCATGCCCAGCCAGCTGGTGGGGGTCGTGGGTCCCAATGGCTGCGGCAAGTCCAACGTCATCGACGCCGTGCGCTGGGTGATGGGGGAGTCGTCGGCGCGCCACCTGCGCGGCGAGGCCATGGCCGACGTCATCTTCAACGGCTCCTCATCGCGCAAGCCGGTGGGCCAGGCCTCGGTGGAGCTGGTGTTCGACAACAGCGACGGCGGCGCCGGCGGCCAGTACGCCCACTACAACGAGATCGCCGTGCGCCGCGTGGTTACCCGCGACGGCCAGTCCAACTACTATCTCAACGGCACCCGCTGCCGCCGCCGCGACATCACCGACATCTTCCTCGGCACCGGCCTCGGCCCGCGCTCCTACGCCATCATCCAGCAGAACACCGTCTCGCGGCTGATCGAGGCGCGCCCCGAGGAGATGCGCACCTTCCTGGAGGAGGCCGCCGGGATCTCCAAGTACAAGGAGCGCCGCCGCGAGACCGAGAATCGCATCCGCCATACCCGCGAGAACCTGGAGCGACTGGAGGACCTGCGCGAGGAACTGGATCGCCAGCTCGCCCACCTCCAGCGCCAGGCGAAGACCGCCGAGCGCTACAAGGAGCTCAAGGCGCGGGAGCGTGAGCTGCGCGGTCAGCTCCAGGTGATCCGCTGGCAGATCCTGGACGCCGAGTGCGCCGAACACGACCGCGCCGTGGGCGAGAAGGAGACGGAGCTGGAGGCCGAGATCGCGCGCCAGCGCCACCTGGAGTCGGAACTGGAGACGCGCCGCAGTGAGCAGAGCGAGGCC
>CAZGJO010000046.1:0-11929 GCA_964525685.1 uncultured Ectothiorhodospiraceae bacterium
CCCCGCACCGCCTCGACAAACCCCGGCTGGACCAGGCGCCGCTTGTGGTGGCGCTTCTTGTGCCAGGGGTCCGGGAAGAAGATGTAGACCGCGTCCATGGCGCCGGCCGGCAACGCCCGGCCGATGACCTCCACCGCATCCTCGGGGCAGACGCGGACGTTGGTGAGTCCTCGCTCCTCGATGGACTGGAGCAGGCGCCCGACCCCCGGTGGGTAGACCTCCACGCCGATGAAATCCCGCTCCGGCCGGGCGGCGGCCATCTCCACCAGCGCCTCGCCCATGCCGAAGCCGATCTCCAGGGCCCGTGGCGCGGTGCGGCCGAAGACGGCATCCAGGTCCCACGGGCCGGTCGCGAGGTCGAGGCCGTACCGCGGCAGCAGGTGTTCCAGGGCGCGCTGCTGCCCGCGCGTCACCCGACCCTGGCGGCGGACGAAGCTGCGCACCTGGCGCTCGGGATGCGCGTCGTCCCGACCCGCATCGGCGACGTCCGTGGGCGCTTGCTCATCCGCCATGGTCAGGCTTCCGCATTCAGAAGAACGTGCCTTCCAGCGGCGAGGAGGCCGAGGCGTACGCCTTGCGCGGGATCCGCCCCGCCCGGTACGCCTCGCGCCCCGCTTCCACCGCCTTGCGCATGGCCGAGGCCATCAGCACCGGGTTGCCGGCCCCGGCGATGGCGCTGTTCATCAGCACGCCATCGCAGCCGAGCTCCATGGCCACGGCGGCGTCGGAGGCGGTGCCGACGCCGGCGTCGACCAGGATCGGCACCGACGCCTGCTCGACGATGGTACGAATGGTGTAGCGGTTCTGGATCCCGAGGCCGGAACCGATGGGGGCCGCCAGCGGCATCACCGCCACACAGCCCATCTCCTCGAAGCGCCGCGCCATGATCGGGTCGTCGGTGGTGTAGACCATCACCTCGAAGCCCTCGTCGATGAGCTGCTCGGCGGCCTTGAGGGTGGCCGGGATGTCGGGATAGAGGGTCTTCTCGTCGCCGAGCACCTCCAGCTTCACCAGGGTGTGGCCGTCGAGCAGCTCGCGCGCCAGCCGGCAGGTGCGCACCGCATCCTCGGCGGTGTAGCAGCCGGCGGTGTTGGGCAGGATGGTGTAGCGATCCGGCGGCAGCACTTCGAGCAGGTTCGGCTCGTCCGGGTTCTGGCCGATATTGGAACGGCGGATGGCGACGGTGACGATCTCGGCGCCGGCGGCCTCGGTGGCCCGCCGGGTCTCGTCCATGGAGGCGTACTTGCCGGTGCCGGTGAGCAGCCGCGAACGGTATTCGCGGCCGGCGATGACAAGGGGGTGGTCGTCTTGCATGGTCATGCTGTCCTCGTGGTCCTGTTGGGCGCGATCTCAGCCGCCACCGATGGCGTGAACGATCTCCACCCGGTCACCGGGCCGGAGTTCGTGGCCGGGATGCGCGGAGCGCGGCACGATGGCCTCGTTGACCTCGACCGCCAGCCGCTGGCCGGTCAGCCCAAGGTCTTCGACCAGGTCGGCCACGCTGGACCCGTCGGCCAGGGTGCGGGTCTCGCCGTTCACCGTCAGTTCCATGATACGCCCCCCGCGCACTTTTCCGGATAACAATTTTACACCAGCGCCATTATTGCAGAAAATTCGATCAAGCTTCCGCCACCGGGGCCGATAGGACATCCATGGCCAGTAAAGACCAGAACAAGGGAGATGTGCCCCCCGAGGCGGAGACCGCGGCCGCCAAGGCGGATGCCACGCGCACCCTCGACGCCCTGTTCTTCAACCGCATCCGCAAGGCCCCGAGCGAGGTGGCCTTCAAGGAGTACGATCGCTCCATCCGCCAATGGCGCTCCTACTCCTGGGCCGGCCTCGGCCTCGAGGTGACGCGCTGGAAGTCCGCCTTCTCCCGTGAGGGCCTCGATGTCGGCGACCGCGTCGCCATCATGGCACGGAACTGCAAGGAGTGGATCATCGCCGAGCAGGCGGCCATGGCCCTGGAGCTCATCGTCGTCCCGATCTTCCCCCACGACACCCCGGACAACGTCGCCTACATCGTCGAGGACGCCACGGTCACCACACTGGTCATCGAGGACGAGGCCACCTGGCAACGCGTGCGGGAGGCCGAGGAACTCTCCACCCTCGAGCGCGTCATCATCCTCCAGCCGGAGACCGATGAAGACGGCGAGGTCGTCATCCAGTCCGAGGATCCCCGCCTGGCCGCGGCCCGCAGCTGGCTGCCGGTGGAGGCGGGCCCCCTGGTGGAGCGCTGGGGCGATCCCAAGCAGCCGGCCACCATCGTCTACACCCCCGGCACCAGCGGCCGACCCAAGGGGGTGCTCCTCAACCACGTCAGTCTGCTCACCAACGCCCGGGATGCCGCGCGGATGATGGCGGTACGCCGCAGCGACCAGTTCCTCTCCCACATGCCGCTGGCGAGCCTGGCCGAGCGCATCTGCGGGGTCTACGTCCCGATGATGTCGGGGGCGATCATCGCCTTTGCCCGCAGCATCCGCGCCCTGCCGCGCGACATCCCCAACGTCGTGCCGACGATGATGACCACCTCGCCACAGGTCCTGAACATGCTCAACCGCGAGCTGGAGCGGGTCCTGCGCGAGGCCAGCCCTCTGGACCGCTTCCTCTATCGTCTCGCCCTGCAGTCCGGCTGGGCCCAGTACGAGGTGGAGCACAAGCGTCAGTCGTTCAGCCTGCTCGCCTTCATCCACCCCATCATGAAGAAGCTGGTGCTGCGCAATCTACATCCGCAGCTCTACGGTCGCCGGCTGCGCCGGGTGATCACCACCGGGACACCGCTGCCGCCGAAGCTCGCCCACAACTTCATCGGTCTCGGGATCCAGGTGCTGCAGGGCTTCCATCACACCGAGGCCGGCGGCCTCGTGGCCCTGAACACCATGCACGGCAACCACCCGGAGTCGGTGGGCTATCCGCTGGACACCTTCCACATGAAGATCGGCCAGGGCGAGGAGCTGATGATGTATGGCGACAGCGTCATGCAGGACTACATCGGCGCGGCGTCGAACATCGAGGCCAAGCACAACGACTGGCTGCGGACCGGCGATCGGCTCGAGTTCAAGCACGACCACCTCTACATGAAGGGGCGGGTGGAGAACCCACTGGAGCTCACCACCGGCAAGCAGGCCTATCCAGAGCTCATGGAGATGTGCATCGTCCAGGACCCGCTCTTCCTGCATGCGGCCGTCTTCGGCCACGGCCAGCCCCATGCGGTGGCCGTCATCGTGGTCGATACCCGCCTCTGGGCCGAGCTCTCCCAGGAGCTGGAATCCGACGACCCGAAGAATGCCGATATCAACAGCGAGGCGGCCCATGAATGGATGGTTCAGCGCGCCAATCAGCTGCTGGAGGGGGTCCGGCGTACCGTGCCCATCAACGACGTGATCCCGGTCACGGACGAGTGGACCGTGGAAAACGGTATCCTGACACCGACATTCAAGGTCCGGCGCCACCTGGTCCAGGCGCGCTACAGCGGTGCCCTCGCCTCCACCTTCGGAGGCAGCCTGCCGCTGGAGGTCGGTACCGAGGGCGGCGAAGAGGGCGCCGACGTGGACGATCTCGGGCTCCCGGGCAACGACGAGCCGCTTTGACAGGCCGCCCCGGCGGGGCGACAATGACGCATCGGCTGCGGGTGTAGCTCAATGGTAGAGCTCCAGGTTCCCAACCTGGCGACGTGGGTTCGATTCCCATCACCCGCTCCATTTCAGGGTACCCAGCATGCGCAAACTCCTCCGCATCGCGGCCATCGCCGTTGCAGGCCTGCTCCTGCTGCTGGTGCTCGCCGTGTTGATCCTCCCCCGTGTCGTCGATCCCAACGAGTTCCGCGGCCACGTCGAAGCGGCGATCGAGGAGGCCACCGGGCGCGAGTTCGCCATCGAGGGTGAGGTCGAACTCAACTTCTTCCCCTGGCTCGGCATCCGACTGGGGGCCGTGGAACTGGGTCCCGACCCCGGGTTCGCCGAGCCGGCGCCGTTCGCGCGCATCGACGGGGCCCAGGTCCGCATCCGTGTGCTGCCGCTCTTCCTCGGCCGCGCCGAGGTCGACACCCTGGTACTGGACGGGCTCCGCCTGAACCTCGCCCGCGACACCGAGGGACGGGACAACTGGGCGGATCTGCTCGGCGAGCCGGGTATCGATGAAGACCCCGCCGATCTCGCACCGGTGGAGGAACCCGAGACCGACGTCACCCGTGATCCGCTGGCGGCCATTGCCGTGGGCGGCATTCGGCTCACCGATGCGGCGGTGTCCTGGTCCGATGCGCAGACAGGCCAGGACTTCCGGGTCGAGAATCTCGACCTCGACATGGGCGCCATCGCCACCGGTCGCACCATCCCGCTGGTCCTCGGTGCCGACGTCTACAGCGGCGCGCCGGAACTGCGCGCGCACCTGGACCTGCGCACCAGTCTGTCGCTGGACCTCGCCACCCCGAAGTTCAACGCCCGGGATCTCGAGCTGGCCATCACCGCCGAGGGTGCGCCGCTCGGGGACGATCCGGTGGCGCTGGAGCTCGCCATCCGCCAGGCCGGCGCCGACCTCGCTTCGGACACCGCGGAGCTCCAGGGACTCCGCCTGGATGCCGCCGGGACGCGGCTGGAGCTCGAGCTCCTGGCCCGCAACCTCTCCGATGAACTCCGCGGGGAGGGCCATTTCGCCATCGAACTGCGCCAGCCCGAAGAGCTGGCCACCCTGCTTCCCGAGGACCCGCCGGTGGAGCTCGCGCCGCTGCGCGGGACGCACCTGAAGTCGGAGTTTCTGGTCGATCTCGGTTTCGACCGCGCCGAACTCCACGGCCTGGGCGGTACCCTCTTCGCATCGGAATTCAGTGGCCACCTGGAGGCGGACCGTCTGCTGACCGGTGAACCCACCTTCGGCGGGACCCTGGCGGTCGAGCCGCTGGATCCCGCCGCCATTGCCAGCGACCTCGGCATCGAGCTGCCGCCCATGGCCGACGACGAGGCCCTGTCGACCCTGGGTCTGCAACTGGCCTTCGACGGCGGCATCGATCACTTCATGACCGAACGGCTCGAGCTCCGGCTGGACGACACCACGGTCACCGGTCAGGTCGGGCTCGCCCGCTTCGAGCCGTCGGACATCCATTTCAACCTGGTGGTCGATGAGCTGGATCTCGCTCGCTACCTCCCCCCCGAGGAGGACGACGCTATCGAGGAGGAGGATGCCGGCGAGGAACCACCCGAGTCCCCCTTCCTGATCCCGGATTTCGACCTCCCGGTGGAGCCACTGCGCGCCTTCGATGCCCTCGGCACCGTGCGCGTCGACCAGCTGCGCGCCGCCGGTCTCACGCTGGAGGATCTGCGTCTCGACGTGCATGCCGATGGCGGCCGCGTCGACATCGCCCCGCTTCGCGTCGAGCTCTACGGGGGCCACCTGCTGCTGGAGGCCCACCTGGATGCCACCGGGGACGCCCTGGGCGTCGACCTCGCCACCGACCTCTCCGGTATCCATGCCGCGCCGCTGCTCGACGATCTCCTGGGTGAACCCTACATCTCGGGGCGGACCGATCTCGGCGTCGACCTCCGCGGGCGGGGGCAGACATTCCGGGGACTGCGTCGCGACCTCGATGGCGAGGTCCTGCTCAACTTCAGCGATGGCGCCATCAAGGGCGTCAACCTGGCCGAGCTGATCACCAACGCGTGGGCACGCATCGAAGACGAGGAGCCCCCGGAACACCAGGCGTCGTCGACCGATTTTTCCGCCCTGGCCGCCAGCATCGACATCCGTGACGGGCTGGCGACCAACGACGACCTGGCCCTGCAGACCCCGGGCCTGCGCGTGGCCGGCACCGGTAGCCTGCATCTGGCCAGCGAGCAGCTTGATTACGAACTGCGTGCGGCGGTGGTACGGACCCTGGAGGGCCAGGACGGGGCGCCCATCGACGATCTCACGGACCTGACCGTCCCCATCCATTTCGGCGGCACCCTCAAGGAGCCGACCTTCCGCGTGCTGCTCCGCGAACTGCTGGAGATGCGAGCACGCGAAGCGGCCCAACGGGCCCTGGAACGGGAACAGGAACGGCTGGATGACATCCGGCGCGAGGCCGAGGAGCGCCTGCAGCGAGAAGAGCGGGAAGCCCGCCGGCGCCTGGAGGAGGCGGAACAGCGGCGCGAGGCGGAACAGCGCATGGAGGAGGCCGAACGCCGTCTGGAGGAGCAGGAACGCCGCCAGCGGGAGCGGCTGGAGCGTGAACAGGAGAAGATGGAAGAGCGCGCCCGCGACCTGCTGGGTTTCTGAACCACCATGCCGTCCCGAGCCGCCCGCCTGCTCGCCTGGTACGATCGCCACGGCCGCCACGACCTCCCGTGGCAACACCCACCCCGGAGCGCCTACCGCTTCTGGCTGGCGGAGATCATGCTCCAGCAGACCGCCGTGGCCACGGTCATCCCGTACTTCGAGCGTTTTGTCGCGCGCTTCCCCACCCTCATCGAGCTGGCCGATGCCGACCTGGACGAGGTCCTCGCCCTCTGGTCCGGTCTGGGCTACTACGCCCGCGCGCGCAACCTCCATGCCGCCGCCCGACACATCCGCGACACCCACTGCGGCGAATTCCCCGCTCAGTACGACCAGGTGGTCGCCCTCCCCGGCATCGGCCGGTCCACCGCCGGGGCGATACTGGCGCAGGCCCACGGCCAGCGCCACGCCATCCTCGACGGCAACGTCAAGCGGGTCCTCACCCGCCTCCATGCCATCCCCGAATGGCCGGGGCATGCCCATGTCCAGCGCCGCCGCTGGACACTGGCCGAGGCGATGACACCGGAGCAGCGCGTCGCCGATTACACCCAGGCGATCATGGATCTCGGCGCCACCTGCTGCACCCGGCGACAGCCCGACTGCCCACGCTGCCCCCTGCGTGACGACTGCCGCGCCCGTGCCGACGGCCTGACCGCGTCCATCCCGGCCCCGCGACCTCCACGCCCGGGCAAGCGCCGAACCCGCCGCCTGGGTCTGGTCCTTATCCACGATGGCAGCGGACACCTGTTACTGGAGCAGCGCCCGCCCAACGGGGTATGGGGCGGCCTGTGGAGCTTCCCCGAGGTCGACAGCCCCGACGCAGGGGACGACGCGCTGCGTTCTGCCATCACCCGGCAGACGGGGGAGGCGGTCCGGCTCCACGCCCGTCTTGCCCCCTTCACCCACGTCCTGACCCACTTCGACATGGTCATCACCCCGGTGCTCGCCACGCGGGAAAAACCCGTCACGGCATGCATGGATGGGCCGGGTCGCTTCTGGTATAAAGCCGGAACGGAAATGAACTTCGGCGTAGCCGCGCCGGTCCGCGACCTGCTGGACCGGCTGGCCGCCCACGACGAGGAGGCAACATGGCGAACATGGTTCACTGCGTGAAGCTCGGGCGCGAGGCCGAGGGCATGGAGCGCGCGCCCTATCCGGGTGAGCTGGGTCAGCGGATCCTGGAGAACGTCTCCCAGGAGGCGTGGCAGATGTGGCTCCGGCACCAGACCATGCTGATCAACGAGAACCGGCTCTCGCCCATCGATCCGAAGCACCGTCAGTTCCTCGAGAAGGAGATGGAGAACTTCTTCTTCGGAGAGGGATCCGCCATGCCGGAAGGCTACGTTCCCCCCGAGTCCTGAGCGGGTTTCCGGGCGCCGGGGCTTGACGCATCGGCGCCCGGACGGTTTAATACTGCGTCTCTAGGCCAGATAGCTCAGTCGGTAGAGCAGGCGACTGAAAATCGCCGTGTCGGGAGTTCGATTCTCTCTCTGGCCACCATCTTCATCGCCGTCCGGCGAACCGCAACACCCTTCCGGAACAGCTACACCGCGGGTTGGCGCTGCAAGGCCCCTTCCACGTCACGGCGCGTGGTCCGTCCCTCCAGCAGTTCCAGCAGATCCAGCGCGAAGTCCATGGCCGTTCCCGGTCCCCGGGAGGTCACCAGGTTCCCGTCCACCACCACCGGCCGCTCCATGTCCAGCTCGAGGCTCGGGTGGTCCTCCGGCTTCAGGGCGCCGGGGAAGCAGGTCGCCTGGCGCCCCTCCAGAAGGCCCGCGGCCGCCAGGGCGCGCGGCGCGGCACAGATGGCGGCGGTGTACCGCCCCCCCCGGGCATGGCGCTGCAGCATCTCCCGGAGGCGCGAATCACCGGCCAGGTGGTCCGCCCCCGGCAGCCCGCCCGGCAGGACCAGCATGTCGAAATCGTCCTCGACCACCTCCCCAAGCGCCACATCGGGAACGATCACCGTTCCGCGGCTCCCGCGCACGGGCCCTTCGCCGGCCAGACCCGCCACCGTCACCTCGACCTGACCGCGACGCAGCAGGTCGATGACGGTCACCGCTTCCAGTTCCTCGAAGTCCTCGGCCAGTGGTATCAGTACGCGACTCATGGGCACCCCCTCAATCACGGTCCTGGAGGATCTGCAGACCCTTGAGCAGATTCAGGGCCTCGAACACCGGATAATCGTTGGTGGCGAAGTCATCCTCCTCGATGTCCTCGGGCCCCTGCTCCACGGCCTCTTCACCATTGTCCAGATGGCGCGCCAGGTCCGCCTCGCGCACCGCCTCGTCTTCCTCCGCGGCGCTCAGGGTGATGTTCCCCAGGGCCACGTCCGGGGAGATCCCCTTGGCCTGGATGTTCCGGCCATCCGGCGTGAAGTAGCGCGCGGTGGTCAGCTTCACGGCGGTGCTGCCGCCCAGCGGGAAGACCGTCTGCACCGACCCCTTGCCGAAGCTCTGGGTCCCCATGACCACGGCCCGGCGGTGGTCCTGCAACGCACCGGCGACGATCTCGGAAGCGGACGCCGAGCCGCCGTTGATCAGGGCGACCATGGGGGCGCCGTCGAGTATGTCCCCCGGCTCGGCGTCGAAGCTCATCCGCGCCTCGTCCACCTGCCCCTCGGTGTAGACGATGTTTCCACCGTCCAGGAAGAGGTTGGAGACATCCACGGCGGCGTTGAGCACCCCACCGGGGTTGTTGCGCATGTCGAGGATGACGCCGCGCAGCCCGCCATCGACCTGGTCCTGCAGCTCGGCCACGGCCTTTTCGACATCCTCGCCGGTACGCCCCTGGAAGGTCCGGATACGGATATAGCCGTAGTTGTCCTCGACGATCCGGCTGGTCACGCTCTCCACCTGGATGATGGCGCGCTCGATGGAGATCTTCATGGGCTGGTCGACACCGTCACGGACCACGGTGAGCTCGATCTCCGTCCCCGGCTCGCCACGCATCTTGTCCACGGCATCGTTGAGGCTCATGCCCTTCACCGGCGTCGAGTTCAGACGCACGATGAGATCGCCGCTCTCGATACCGGCGCGCTGTGCCGGCGTCCCGTCGATGGGCGCAATGACCTTGACGAACCCGTCCTCCATGCCGACCTCGATACCGAGACCGCCGAACTCGCCCCGGGTCCCCTCCTGCAGGGCCTGGAAGTCGTCCTCGTCCAGATAGGCGGAGTGCGGATCGAGGTTGCTGAGCATGCCGCGAATGGCGCCGTCGAGGAGTTCATCGTCGCCGACCTCCTCGACATAGCTGCTCTTTACCCGGGAGAAGATCTCGGAGAAGGTGCGCAGCTTCTCCAGGGGCAGCTCGTGCTGCTCGCCGCCCAGGTTGAAACCGTGCGGATCGCGGTCCGCCAGCACACCCTGGGTGACGGTCAACGCGACACCGATCAGGATGCCGAGCGCGAGGACTAGGGCACTACGTTTGACTAGCATGGGCTGTCCGCCACTCCAATCTGTACATGTCTGAATAACCACTTGACTTCGCGTCGAGGGCTTCCGCCCGATGGTACAGGATGCCCCCTGGGCGTGCCAGCGAACCTAGCGGGGCCGAAGCCACGCCACCGGGTCCACGGGCTGGCCGTCCCGGCGGAGCTCCAGATAGAGCCCCGATTCGCTGTAGCCACCGCTGCTCCCGGTCAGCACCACCGGCGCGCCCTCCTCGACCCAATCGCCGATATCCGCCAGCAATCCCTCGCTGTGCCCGTAGAGCGACAGGAAGCCATTGCCGTGGTCGAGGATCAGCAGCAACCCGTACCCGCGCATCCAGTCCGCGAAGACCACCCGTCCGGGGGCGGGGGCCCGAACCGGCTCCCCCGCCCCGGTGGCGATGAACAGGCCGCGCCAGCGCATCCCCGACTCCCGCTCGCTGCCATAGGCCGCCCGGATGCGCCCGCTGACCGGCCAGTCCAGGCTGCCGCGACGACGGGCCATGTCCACCGTCTCGCCCGGCGCGGCGCCCTCCAGGTCGCCGAGCAGGCTCTCCAGGCGCTCCTCGTCTTCCTCCATCTCCCGCAGGTCGTCGCGTTGCGCCGCCACACGCGCCTCCATCCGCCGCAGTACCTCACGCCGCTCGCTGCGCCGTTCGGCCAGGGCCCGGCGCTCGCTGGTGCGGGCCGCGCGCTTCTCTTCCAGTTGGAGTTCTTCCTCGGCGATCCGTTCCGTAAGACGTTCGAGTTCCGACAGGGATTCCCGGATGGCCTCGATGCGATGGCGGCGTGCCCGGCTGATGTAGTCGGCCCAGACCAGCATCCGGCCGACATCGGCGGGATCGTCCTGGTTCAGCAGAACCCGCAGGGCGTCCTGCTCGCCGGCCTGGTAGAGCGAGCGCACCTGTTCACCCAGGGCGCCGTGCTCCTCGCCCAGGCGCCGCTCGTGGCGCGCGTGCGCCGCCTCCAGCTCGTCCAGGCGCTCGCGCGTCTCCTCCAGTGCCTGCTCGGTCTCCGCCAGCCGGCGTGACGCACGGCCCACCGCCCGGTCCGCCTCGCGCAGCTGGCGCTGGGCGTCGTCGCGATCCCCCTCCAGCTCCCGCAACTCGCCCTGAGCCCGCTCGATGCGCTCTCGCAGCTCCTCCAGGTCCGCCTCGGAGAGGGTCTCGGCAGTCAACGGTGTGGCGAGCAGCCCCAGCAGCACCGCCAGCACCCCGCCTCGGCGGCTCACCATGGCGGGGCTCAGTCGCTGTCCTCGGGCAGGGTCAACAGCCGCCGGCCGGTCATCTCCGCCGGCTGCTCCAGGCCCATGAGATAGAGCATGGTGGGGGCCACGTCGGAGAGCGCGCCGGTGGGCTCCATGGTCACGGCTCGCGCCCCGACGTAGATGAACGGGACCGGGTTGGTGGTGTGGGCGGTGTGCGCCTGCCCGGTCTCGGGGTTGCTCATCATCTCCGCGTTGCCGTGGTCGGCGGTGAGCAGCAGCTCACCCCCCACCTTGCGCACGGCCCGCTCCAGCTCGCCGATATGGGTGTCCAGGGCCTCGATGGCGCGCACCGTGGCGCCAAAGTCGCCGGAGTGGCCCACCATGTCGGGGTTGGCATAGTTGCAGATGATGACGTCGTAATCACCGCTCTCGATGGCGGCCACCAGCTTCTCGGTGACCTCGCCGGCGTTCATCTCCGGGCGCTCGTCGTAGGTGGCCACGTCGCACGGCGACGGCACCAGGATCCGGTCCTCCCCGGCGTACGCCTCCTCGACACCGCCGTTGAAGAAGAAGGTCACGTGGGCGTACTTCTCCGTCTCGGCGATGCGCAGCTGGCGCAGGCCGATGCCGGCCACGTAGTCGCCGAAGCCGTTGACCAGTCGCGCCGGCGGGAAGGCGACCTCGACATCGAAGTCGTGGCTGTATTCGGTCAGGGTCACGAAGTGCGCCAGCTCCGGGCAACGGCGCCGCTCGAACCCCTCGAAGTCGTCCCCGGCGATGAAGGCGCGGGTGATCTGGCGGGCCCGGTCCGAGCGGTAGTTCATGAAGATCACCGCGTCGCCGTCGTTGATGGTTACCCGCTCGCCCCCCTCGTCGAGGATCGCGGTGGGCTGGATGAATTCATCGTTCTCGTCCCGCCCATAGGCCATCTCCACCGCCTCGCGCGGCGATGCAGCGGTGTATTCCGCCCGGCCATCCACCATGACCTCGTAGGCGGCCTGGATGCGCGGCCAGCGATGGTCGCGGTCCATGGAGTAGTAGCGCCC
>CAZGJO010000047.1:0-11842 GCA_964525685.1 uncultured Ectothiorhodospiraceae bacterium
CGTCGCCCCGCGCTACCGCGAGCCGTACCCGCGCGGCTCCCGCTTTACCTTCTCGCTGCTTCGGTTCGGCGGCGAGCCGCTGGGTGGCTACACCCTGCCGTGGGCCTTCGGCGACGACATCGACTACGACGACTTCTCCGACGACTATGGCGCCAGCGAGGACGGCCTGAACTTCGACATGATGGGGCAGGGGCAGCGCTTTACCGACACGCTGAACATCGCCCTGCAGGGGGAATTCGGTCTGCGCAGTCGCTCTTTCGACATCGGCACGACGGACCCGGATCAGGGCAGCAACCAGGAGCGCGACATCCTGGTCAACACCGACGACGGTGAGCTCAGCCTCAGCGGCTTCCAGCTAGCGCTTGGGGCCGGCCTCTGGCGGACCTTCGGC
Source organism: uncultured Ectothiorhodospiraceae bacterium (assembly GCA_964525685.1). Taxonomy (GTDB): domain Bacteria; phylum Pseudomonadota; class Gammaproteobacteria; order Thiohalospirales; family Thiohalospiraceae; genus Thiohalospira. The sequence goes on from CAZGJO010000047.1 coordinate 392, forward strand.
AACGGGGTCGGCTGGCTCACGGCGAACCAGGCGTTCGAGTCCATGAGCTGGTCGGACGACAGTCAGGTGGAGGTCTGTCGGGGGACCGAGTATTCGGGTGGTTTTATCACCGGAAACTGCGAAGGCGAGACCGACACCCTCTCCTCCAGCTCCGTCTCCAACAGCTACACCTTCGCCGAGATCGGCATCACCAGCGGCGGGGGCTGGACCGCCAGCCTGCGGGTCCCGGCGGACCTCACCGCCGCCCACCTGATGATCGGCTTCGGCGGGCTGGCCATCGACAGCGGCTACGCCCATCCGGCCAGCGTCGACGCGGCCCGGGGGCGCCACTACTGATGAGCGGCCAGCCACGACGCGCGTGGCTGCTGCCACTGGCGCTGCTCCCCTGGGGGGCGGTGCCGGCCGAGGAGGAGCGGCTGGAGCGCATCGAGGTCGACGCCCCGACGACCCCGTCCCCCGGCACGGTGGAGACCGACGGCTCCAGCGTCATCCTCAATGCCGAGGAGCTACGCGGGGTGGCCGGCAATCAGGGCGATCCGCTGGCGGCGGTGAGCACCCTCCCCGGCGTGGTCGGCAACACCGGTGGCGCCCTGGGCGGGGGTGGTGGCGGGGGTGGTGGCGGGGTCGGCGCCGGCTTCTTCGTCCGCGGCTCCGACACCGGGGACAACCTGTTCCGGGTGGACGGCCTGCCGGTGGGCTACCTCTTCCACCTCGGCGGGGCCACTTCGGTCCTGAACCCCGACACCGTGGAGCGCTTCACCACCTGGCTGGCCGGCTACCCGGCGGAATTCGGCGATCGCCTCGGCGGCGTGGTCGACGTCGGGCTGCGCGAGCCGCGTGACGACCGTCTGCACCAGAGCTACCAGGTCGGTTTCTACGAATCGTCGGCGCTCATCGAGGGGCCCACCGGCGAGAGGAGCAGCGGCTTCCTCGCCTTCCGCCGCAGCTACATCGATCTGCTGCTGCCGAGCAGCGGCAGCCTCGGCGACGGCGACACCGAGTACACCACCTTCCCGCAGTTCCACGACCTCCAGGGGCGCTGGCGGCGGGAGCTGGACGACGGCTTCATCGAGTTCTCCCTGTTCAACTCCCGCGACGAGCTGGAGTTCCTGTTCCAGGACGACGTCGCCGAGCGCGACCCGGCGCTGCGCGGCGCCCTCGGCTCCGATCAGTCATTCACCACCCTGGGCACCCGCTGGGTCCAGGACCTCTCCCCTGCGTGGGAGCAGACCGTGCGCCTCGGCCGCCTGGAGGAGCGCTTCGACTTCTTCTTCGGCACCCGGGAGCAGACCGGCGAGCCCTTCTTCCTGGATCTGGAGACCACCACCGATTTTCTCTACCCGCAGTGGCGCTACTTCGGCGACAACCTCTGGACGGTGGGGGTGGACGTGGAGCAGCGGCGCACCGCCATCGAGGCAGACGCCCCGCTGCAACCTTCGGAGCAGGCCGGTGAAACCCCGCTGTCGGAACAGGCCGCCTACGCGGTGGACCAGACCATCCGCTACAACGAGGCCGCGCCCTATGTCGAGTGGGAATCCCCGCCGCTGGGGGACCTGCAGCCGCGTCTGGGGCTGCGCTACACCCATCAGCACCTGCGCGGGGAGGATGTGACGCTGTCGGGCTGGTCACCGCGCTCGGAGTGGCGCTACGACCTGACCCTGGACACCGCCCTCATCGCCCAGTGGGGCCTCTACCGCCAGGCCCCCGGCGCCAACCAGCGCGTCCCCGGCGCCGGCAACCCCGATCTCGACTGGACCCTGGCGGAACACCGCGTGCTCGGGGTGAAGCACGACTTCTCCGGGCCGTGGTCCCTGCAGGTGGAGGCCTACCACAAGCCGATGAAGGAGCTGGTGCTGGAGCGGCGCGACGAAGACATCGAGCCACCGGACAACTACATCAACGCGGTGGACGGCGAGGCGTACGGCCTGGATATCCTCGCCCGGCGCGAGACCGCCGACGGGCGCATGGGCTGGCTCGGCTACAGCTACGGGCGCAGCTTCCGCGACGATCGCGGCCCCGACCGCGAGCGCCGGCCGTTCTCCAGCGACCAACCCCACACCATCCAGGCGGTCTGGTCGCAGCCCTTCAGCGAGGGCAGTGAATGGCACTGGGGGGCGCGCCTCAACGCCCACAGTGGACGGCCCTACACCGCGATCATCGGCGTCGATGAAAAGACCAATGAAGACGGCGAGACCTACTACGCCCCCATCGAAGGGGAGAAGAAGGGCGAGCGCTTCCCGGTGTTCGTGCGCCTCGACCTGCGCGCCGAGCGCAGCTGGCAGTACGGCTGGGGCGAGTTCGCCGCCATCTTCGAACTGCTCAACGTCACCGAGCCGCTGCGGCCGAACGTGGTCGGCTACAGCTACGAGAGCGACTACAGCAACTACGACGATCCGGACGAGGTCTCCGGCTTCCCGTTCCTGCCGAGCTTCAGCGTCCGCGCGACCTTCTAGCCGAGCCGACCCCGGGGCCGGCCGACCTCAGGGCCGCCAGCCCAGCTCGGCCGCCTTCTGCCGTGCCTGCGCCGGCATGTCGGCGGCGACGACGTGCTCGTGCAGCACCTGGACGCCGATCAGGTGGTTGATCACCGCGTCGAGCTGGCGCTGGGTCGAGGCGCTCGCCTCCGGCGACTGGTGCAGCTCGAACAGCGCCTTGACCCCGTCGTGGTCGAGCAGCCCGGCCGCCTCCACCGCCTCCTTCGACAGGTAGCGCTCGGCCAGCGCCTCCACCGCCGCCCACTTCTTCGGATCGGTGTGGGCCGGCGGCGCCATGAAGGCGAACTTCTCGCGCTCGTAGAGCACGCGCGGCAGCAGCCCCTGCATCGCCTCGCGCAGCGCGTACTTCTCGGTGCGCCCCTTGATCCGCATCGACGGCGGCAGCTGGGCGGCGTACTCGGCCAGATGGTGGTCGAGGAAGGCCGGGCGCGCCTCCATGGAGTTGGCCATGTCCACCCGATCGCCGCCCCAGGTGAGGATCTGGCCCTCGAGCATGGTCTTGATCCAGACGTACTGCGCCTTGTCCAACGGGTGGCGGTCGCGGATCTGGTCGCCGTCCAGGGCGCCGGCGATGGCGGCGCCGGGGTCGTAGTCGCCCAGACGCGCGCGCCGCTCCGGGGCGAGCAGCGGCAGCACCCGCTCCGAGGCCGCCAGCCACGGCTGCAGACAGCTCGGGGTGAAGCCGACCAGCTCGTCGAGGGCGGCACTGGTGGTCTCGTCCTCGGCCAGCATGGCGCCGCCGAACAGCTTGTTGGTCTCCGCCAGCATGTGCTCCCACTCGGCGCGCTCGGCCGGCGGCAGCATGTCCATGCCGTGGCGGAACATGTCCTGACGGAAGGCCGGGTAGCCGCCGAACAGCTCGTCGGAGCCCTCGCCGGTGACCACCACCTTGTAGCCGGCGCGATTGACGTGGCGGCTCATCAGCAGCTTCGCGACGCCGAGGGTGTTGTAGATGGTGCGCTCGGTGTGCCACAGGGTCTCGACGAAGTTGTCGTAGAGGTGGTCGGCGGCCAGGGTGAGGATGTCCTGATCAGCGCCCACCGACTCGGCCATCTCCCGGGCGATGGCGGTCTCGTCGTAGTCGCTGTCGTCGAAGCCGATGGTGAACGCCTTCACCGGCGACTGCTGGCTGGCCGCCGACAGCCCGAGGATGGCGCAGGAGTCAATGCCGCCGGAGAGGTAGCACGCCACCGGCACGTCGGCCTCCAGCCGATGCTGCACCGCCTCCAGCAGGTGCTGGCGGACGCCCTCGATGTACTCCTCCTCGGGGGCCCCGCCGGCGGCCTCGCGCTCGGCCAGGGTGGGGAAGTCCATGTCCCAGGAGCGCTCCTCGCGCACCTTCAGCTTGCCGTGGGCGCGCTCGACCACCAGGGCGTGGCCCGGCTGCACCTGATGGATACCCTCGAAGGCGGTGGCCCCCGGCACGGTGGTCTGCATCAGCTGGTGGTAGAGGCCGGCGTCGTCGAAGCGGCGCGGCACCTCGGGATGGGCGAACAGCACCTTCAGCTCGGAGCCGAACACCAGGGTGTCGCCGGTCCGGCACCAGTAGAGCGGCTTCACCCCGAAGCGGTCGCGGACCAGATAGAGGCGGTCGTGGCCCTTGTCGTAGAGGGCGAAGGCGAACTCGCCGCGCAGCTGCGGCATCATGTCCTCGAAGCCGTGGCGCGGGTAGAGGTGGAGGATCATCTCCGAATCGCTCTTGGCCCGGAACTTCGCCCCGCGCGAGGTGAGGTCGGCGCGGATCCGCTTGTAGTCGTAGAACTCGCCGTTGTGGGCCAGCATCAGGTTGTCGTCCACCGACTTGAACGGCTGCCGGGCGCGGTTCTCGTCGAGGTCGATGATCGACAGCCGGGCGTGGGCGAAACCGACCCCGCGCCCCTCCATCTGTTCCCAGCCGAAGCCGTCGGGGCCGCGGTGATACTGGATGGCGGCCATGGCCACCAGGGTCTCCGGGTCCACCGGCCGGCTCGGGTCGGCGTGCAGGTATCCGGCAATGCCACACATACGGGGAATTCCTCTTATTCGATGTCCATGACCTGGTGGATGCGCTGGGTCACCGTGGTCAACAGCGCCATGCGCATGAACACCGCGCCGCGCGCCTGGGCGAAGTACCAGTTGTGCGGGGTGGCGTCGAGGTCGGTGGCCAGCTCGTCGCCGCGCGCCAGCGGGTGAAGGATGATCGCCCCCGCCTTCAGCGGCGAGTCGGCCGACAGCCGCATCTTCTCACCCAGCTTCATATAGGTGTCGCCGACCCAGGCGATGGAGTTGATGTAGACGATGTCGAGCCCGGGCAGCTCGGCACCCAGATCGTCGGTGACCCGCAGGGTCAGGCCGGCGGCCTCCAGCTCGTCGCGCTGACCCTCGGGGAAGACGTCGTCGGTCTCGGCGATGATCACCACCTCGTGGAAGCCGGGGGCGAAGCGGGCCAGGAAGAGCAGCAGGCTGTGGACCGTGCGCATCCGGCTCGGTACACCGATGATGCCCATGCGCACCCGCCGCTCCGGCGCCACCTCGGCCTCGGCCAGCTCCGGCCGCCACTTCAGCACGGTGTAGATGTCCGCCAGCGCCTGGGTCGGGTGCTCGTCGACCCCGTTGCCGGCGTTGACGATGGGGATGCGCAGGCTCCCCAGCATCTGGTAGATGGCCCGCTCGCTGCTGTCGCGCAGCACCACCAGGTCGCCGTAGTTGTTGAACATCTCGGCGACGTCGGCCAGCGACTCGCCCTTGGCGATGCCGGTGGAGGCGGCGTCGGTGATCGACATGACGTCACCGCCCAGCCGGTGCCAGGCCGACTCGAAGGAGAGCCGGGTGCGGGTGCTCGGCTCGTAGAAGGCGCTGATCAGGATCTTCCCGGCCAGCGGCAGCTGCATCCGCGCCGGCCAGACCTCGTACTGGGCCGCCAGTCGACAGATCTGCAACGTGGTCGCGCGATCGAACTGGCGCGCCGAGATGATCGGCCGGTTGGCCAGCTCCACCAGCGGCGCCGGGTCCTCCTCGATGCTCTCGATGAGCGCACGCGGCCGTTCGGTACCGGCGGTGCCGTCCTTCGGTGTCACCGGCGCGGTGACGGCCGGATCCATTTCCCTTACCACAGCTCTTCTCCCCTCAGATCCCGTAGCCACAAGCCTAGCAGGTAGATGGGCGCCAGCGCAGTGACCAGCACAGCGCCACCGACCAGCACGGTAAAACTCCCCAGCGAAAGCGTCATAGACGGACCCTCCGGCGCCGACGAACGGGCCGCTCCGGCTCGCGGGCGCCCTCCAGCGGCCCCTCGTCGAGCCGCGCCCAGTCGAACGGCTGTGGCCACAACCAGGTGGTCACCAGCACCAGGGCCATGGAGACCGCCGCCCCCACCAGTGCGGCGACATAGAAACCGATGGTGAAGTAGGCCACCAACCCGGCAGCCGTCCCCAGCACCATGGCCAGCAGCGCCCCGTGGCAATTGGTTCGCGCCCAGTAGAGGCCGGCGGCAATGGGCCAGATGGTGCTGGCCACGAAGGCCCCGGTGAAGTGCAGCATCTCCGCCAGCGTGGTCAGGCGCGGCAGGCAGATCAGCCAGGTGACCACCCCGAGCCCGACCACCGTCCAGCGCGCCGCCCGGCGCATCTCCTCCGCCGTCGCGTCCGGCCGCAGGTGGCCCCGGTAGACGTCCCGGGTCACCAGATCACTGGTGGCCGCGAGCAGGCTGTCCAGGCTGGAGGCCAGCGCGGTGAAGACGATGATGAAGACCAGCACCGCCCCGGTGAACCCGAGCAGCTCGGCGGCCACCAGCGGCCCGACCATGTCCGCCGCCGGGACGTTGAGCCCCAGCGCCGGGACCGCCAGGGCGACGAACCCGGCCACCACCGGGATGGGCAGCCAGAGCAGGCCGGCGGTGAGGTAGGCGCGCCGCCCGACACCACCGCGGAAGGCGAAGGCGCGCGACCACCAGACGTTGGAGTGGAAGATCTCGCCGACCCCGAACAGCAGATTGTTGAACAGGAACATGATCGCCGCCGGCATCAGCAGGTTGAGGAGCTCCGGGCGCTCCTCCGCCACGCTGGTGTGGATGCTCTCCAGCCCGACGTTGCTGATGGCGAGCCACGCCAGCACCGTCACCCCTACCAGGATGAGCAGGGTCTGGATGAAGTCGGTGCCGATGACCGCGCGCAACCCGCCCAGCAGGGTGTAGGTCACGCAGATGGCGAGGATCACGGTCATCCCCACCCGGTAGTCGATCCCGGTGAGGGCGTGGATCAGCACCCCGCCGGCCATGCCGAGGCTCACCAGCCAGCCGATGCCGTAGAACAGCGAGATGGCCAGGAAGACCCGCCACGCCCCGCGCCCGTAGCGCAGGCGCATGAAGTCGCCGCTGGTGTAGCCGTGGGGCATCAGGGTGCGGATGCGCTCGGCCAGCGGCGCGAACAGGATCAGCCCCACGGCACCCAGGGAGTAGCCGACCATGCCCCAGACCCCCATCTGCAGGGCAAGCTGCGGCGCGGCCATGGTGGTGTTGCTGGTGACCCAGGTGGCCATGGCGGTGGCGGTGGCCAGCGCGAAGCCGACATTGCGGCCGGCCAGCATGTACTGGTCGAGCACCTTCGCCCGGCGCCCGAACCACCACCCCAGCAGGATCCAGAACAGGCTCAGCCCGACCAGCAAACCCACCGCCGTGGTGGTGTCCAGGATGGGCGAGGCCATCTCGCTCATGGCGTCTCCACGACCCGATCGATCTCCGCCACCGCCTCGCCGGTGGTCATGACCCGCGCATAGCGGTCCCGCAGGGTGGCCACGGTGGCCTGCTGCAGCTCCGGCGTCACCGTGGCGGTGCCGTCCTCCACCAGGGTGGTGAAGTAGCCGAGGTCGCAGGCGTCACGGATGGCCGTGGAGACGCACTCGTTGGTGTAGACCCCGACCATGAACAGGCCGTTGATGCCCATGTTGCGCAGCAGGTAGTCGAGATTGGTGGCGTTGAAGACCCCCGAGGCGGTCTTGTCCACCACGATCTCGTCGCCCACCGGCGCCACCTCCGGCAGGATCTCCGCCTCCTTGGAGTCCGGCGCGGCGTGCAGCCCGAGGCGCTTGTGGCCCGGCCCGCGATCGCGGCCATCCTGCGTCAGCGACCGGATACGCGTATGGATCACCTCCAGATCGTTGGCCCGAAAGGTCTCCTGCAGCCGGCGGATGTTCGGAAGGACGATGTTCTGCAGCCGATTGAAGTAGTACTCCTGCGCCTCCGGTGGCACCCCGGAGCGCTCGGCGTCGGCAAAGACGCCGTATCCGGGCGCCGCGTCCAGATACTGGATGTCGATGCACAGCAGCGCCGTGTGGTGCTCGCCCAAGGAGCGCACCCGCGCCGGGTTCTCGCTGAAGGCGTCACGGTAGTTCTCCTCCAGCGGGTCGACATTGGCGAAGGGGATGGTATCGGGGGTGTCCTGGCTCATGGGATCTCCGTCAGACCGCGAGGCGGTAGAGTGTATTGAGCGCGATATGGGCGCCGGTCTCGATGTCCTCCCACGGCGTCCATTCCGCCGGGGAGTGGCTGCGGCCGTCACGGCTCGGGACGAAGATCATGCCGGCGCGGGTCAGTCCGGCCAGCATCTGGGTGTCGTGGGCCGCGCCGCTGGGCAGGCGCAGGCTCTCCACACCCATCCCGGCCGCTGCATCCTCCACCTGCTGCACGACGCCGGGATCGCAGCGCACCGGCTCCAGCTCGCTCATGACCTCGAACTCGAACATGAGGTCGCGACGCCGCGCCAGCGCCGACAGGGTCCGGCGGAACGCATCGGCCAGCTCGGCGAGCACCGCCGGCTCGGTATCGCGCACCTCCAGGGAGAAGTCGACCTGGCCGGGCACCACATTGGCCGCCCCGGGGGAGACCTCCACCCGGCCGATGGTGGCCACGCTGCGCGGCGCCCCGTGCTCCTCCAGCAGCCGGGGGATGGCCTCGGACAGCTCCGCCAGCCCGCCGAGGGCGTCGCGGCGCATGTCCATGGGGGTGGTGCCGGCATGGTTGGGCGCGCCGATGAGGCGCACGTTCCACTTGAACAGCCCGGCGATGCCCTCGACCACCCCGATGCCGATACCGCGCCGGTCGAGCACCGGCCCCTGCTCGATGTGCAGCTCCAGAAAGGCGTGCAGGCTCTCCGGTGCCCGGCGCGCCTTCAGCGCCTCCATGGCGTCGAGGCCGCGGTTGGCCATGGCGTCCATCAGCGCGACCCCGTCCAGGTCGCGGGCGCCACGGATCCGTTCGGGGGTCAGCCGACCGGCGATGGCCTGGGATCCGAACATGCCGCCGAACCGCCCCTCCTCGTCGGTGAACGCCACCGCCTCCAGCGGATGGCTCACCGCCAGCCCCTGTTCCCGGATGCTGCGCAGACACTCCAGCCCCACCAGCACCCCGAGGGCGCCGTCCAGGTGGCCGGCGCCGGGGACGGTGTCCATATGGGAGCCGGTCATCACGCTCGGGGTCTCGCCATCCCAGCCCAGCCGGGCGTGGATGTTGGCCGCGCCGTCCACATGGAGTTCGAGACCGGCGTCCCGGATGCGCTCCGCCAGCCACTGGCGGGCGGCCATGTCGCCCTCGCTGAAGGCCATGCGGTAGAGTCCGCCATCGGCGTGACGCCCGATGGCGGCCAGCGCCTCGATGTCGCTCTGAAGCCGCGGGAAGTCGATGCGCAGGGGCGCCTCGCTCATGCTCCCTCCTGGGTCCGTTGGCGCCCGGTGATGATCAGCGCCACCGTGGCGGCAAAGACCACCGCGCCCAGGGCGAAGAGCCCCAGCGCCTGTTCCAGCGGATGGTGTTCGACGGTCACCGGAACCGGCTCGCTCCAGTCGGTCACCGGCTCGCCGCGCAGCCAGACCCGGGCACGAAAGTAATAGGTGTCGTCCGCCAGCCCGCTGAGCACGGTGGACCCGTCCTCCCCTCGGTAGACCCGTTCGGGGCTGGCGAAGTTCTCGCGGCGGTCCATCTCGATGTCGTAGACCGGCTGGTCGCCGTCGCCGACCCACTGCCAGCTGAGCTGCAGGTGGCCCGCGCTCGCCCCGCTGTCGTCGATGGACAGCGTCGGCTCCTTCTCGGCCACGGCGCCGCCGGACACGAGCAGCAGGGCCAGCAGCATCAGGGTGGCGCACAGTCCCCGCCGAACGGCGGCATTCCACCCCGGCGCGGGGGCGGTGTGAGCGGTGCGGGATCGGTGGTCGGCCATGGACTCAGTGTGACGCAAAATCGGGCCAAAACCTAGCAGTCGCTCGACAGCCGACGCAATCCGGCGGCGCCGGCGACCCTGTTACAATGAGCCCATGAAACAGCCCGACGCCTCGCCCCTCACCGGCCTCAACCCGCCCCAGCAGGAGGCGGTACGCCACGTGGACACCCCCCTGCTGGTCCTCGCCGGCGCCGGTTCCGGCAAGACCCGCGTGATCACCGCGAAGATCGCCTATCTGGTGCGCCAGTGCGACTTCCCCGCACGCCACATCGCGGCGGTGACCTTCACCAACAAGGCGGCGCGGGAGATGAAGTCGCGGGTCAACGGCCTGCTCGGCGGCGGCCAGGGACGGGGGCTGCGCGTCTCCACCTTCCATACCCTCGGCCTGGACATCCTCCGCCGGGAGGCCGCCGCCCTGGGCTACAAGCCCGGCTTCTCCATCTACGATGCCGGCGACACCCAGGCGGTGATCAAGGAGCTGCTGCGCCAGGGCGGCGGCAGCGACGACACGACCCAGCTCGTGGCCGGCCACATCGGCCAGTGGAAGAATGCCCAGGTCACCCCGGAGCAGGCCATGGCCACAGCGGCGGATCCGGAGTCCGAACTCAGCGCCCGGATCTACGCCCAGTACCGCCGCCACCTGAAGGCCTACAACGCGGTGGACTTCGACGACCTCATCAGCCTACCGGTGGCGCTGTTCGAGTCCGTTCCCGAGGCGCTGGCCCGCTGGCGCCAGCGCATCCGCTACCTGCTGGTGGACGAGTATCAGGACACCAACGTCGCCCAGTACCGCCTGGTGCGCCTGCTGGTGGGCGACCGCACCGGCCTCACCGTGGTGGGCGACGACGACCAGTCCATCTATGCCTGGCGCGGCGCCCGCCCGGAGAACCTGGCCGAACTGCAGCAGGACTTCCACGACCTGAAGGTGGTGAAGCTGGAGCAGAACTACCGCTCGGTGGCGCGGATCCTCACCGCCGCCAACGCCCTCATCAGCCACAACCCCCACCTGTACGAGAAGACCCTGTGGAGCGAGCTGGGCATCGGCGACCCCATCCAGGTGCTGGAGACGCGCAACGAGGAGCACGAGGCCGAGCGCGTCGCCTCCGAGATCCTCCACCACCGGCTGCGCCACGGCAACGAGTGGCACGACTACGCCGTGCTCTATCGCGGCAACTACCAGTCGCGCGCCGTCGAGAAGGCGCTGCGCGAGTACGACATCCCCTACACCCTCACCGGCGGCCAGTCGTTCTTCGCCCATGCCGAGATCAAGGACGTCATGGCCTATTTGCGGCTGGCCGCCAACCCCGCCGACGACGCCGCCTTCCTGCGCATCGTCAACACCCCGCGCCGCGAGATCGGCGCCACCACCCTGGAGAAGCTGGGCAACTACGCCCGCGAGCGCGACGTGACGCTGCTCTCCGCCTGCTTCGAGGTGGGCCTCGGGTACCACCTGCCGGAGCGGGCGGTGACCCGGTTACGGGAATTCGCCGACTGGGTCGCCGAACTGGCCGAGAGCACCGCCTCGGAATCGGCGGCCCACATCGCCCGCCGGGTGGTGGCCGCCATCGACTACGAGACCTGGCTGCTGGACAACTCGAAGAGTCCGGCGGTGGCCGAACGGCGCTGGGCCAACGTCCAGGAACTCATCGGCTGGCTCGAGCGGCTGGCCGAACGCGACGACCAGGACGGCGACCTCGCCGCCATCCTGCGGCATCTGACCCTGGTGGACGTGCTCAGCCGCCAGGAGGACGACGACCAGCCCCCGGATG
>CAZGJO010000048.1:0-11727 GCA_964525685.1 uncultured Ectothiorhodospiraceae bacterium
CTACGACTTCTAGGCGCTCCGACTCCTCCTGCCCGGTTGACGCCGGGCCGACGGCGATACCATCTCCCTCGCCGCTCGTTGACCCGCTGCCCCGGCAGCGGGTTTTTTTGCGTCCGTCGCCGGGTCCGGCGGATAATTCCCGCCATCGGGAAAGGGGAGGTAACCATGAAGGGGAGACACTACGGGGTCGGCGGCCTCCTGCTGGCCGCCCTGCTGCTGCCCGGCGGCGTCTGGGCGTCCGCCGGTGCCGTGGCCACCGCCAGTCTGTTCGTCCCGGGGCTGGGCCAGTTCATCAACGCCGAGCCGGGCAAGGGGGCGGCCCATCTCACCACCTATCTGGTCAGCGCCAACCTGGCTCGGGAGCTCGCCGATGACGATGACTACATCGACTTCGACGACCGCTACGACGAGGATGATCAGATCATCACCACCAACCGGGTGAGCGAATGGTCCGACCTCGGTTCCCGCGTGGCCCTGGGGACGATGTTCTACTCCTCGTACGACGCCTACCGCAGCCGCCGGCTGATGAACAACAATGCCGGCTACAACACCCCCATCCCCGCCGACGAGGGCTTCCGCGAACTGGCCGCGGCCCCCTTCCAGAGCCAGTACCTGCTGCGGCCGACCACCTTCATCCCGGTGGCCATCGCCGCCTCGACCCTGACGCTGCCGGTGGAGGATGTCTGGGTGACTCGCACCGAGGGCGATTTCTCCCGCGGCGAGGCGGCCCTGATGACCTTCCCGCAGCACGGCGCGGTGGCGCTGGGCGAGGAGGCCTTCTTCCGGGGTGTGCTCAACAACAGCTTCAGCCACTACTGGGGGCCGCGCTGGGGGCTGGCGGCCTCGTCGGTGACCTTCGGGCTGGCGCATACCGGCGACGGCCAATCCGCCGACGCCGCCGTGGCCACCGCCTACGGCGCCTACCTGGGCTGGCTCCACCAGCGCAACGACTACCGCCTCGCCGAGAGCGTCGCCGTCCACTTCTGGTGGAACGTCTTCGTCTCTCTGAGCGCCCTGCGCCACGACCCGGATGAGCGCAGCGCCATGGTTCGGTGGGAGATCCCGTTCTAGTCGATGTTAGACTGCCCGATTCATTCGAACGAACGGGCCGCTGACCATGTATCTGCTCAGGAGGATCCAGTGACATGACGTCGAATCCTGTCGATTGCGAACGCCCGTCGCCGCTGCTCATCGGTCTGAGCCTGGCGGCGCTGGTGGCCTTCCTCTGGGGGCTGCATGCCGTCTGGCCGGCGCTGGCGGGCTGGCTCGGCGGCCTGTCGCCCCTGCAGCGGGGGCTGCTGGCCAGCCTGGTGGCGGGGCTGTTCACCGCCGTCGGCGCCATCCCGATCTTCTTCGTTCGCCGTATCTCGCAGCCGATGGAGGACACCCTGATGGGCTTCGGCGCCGGGGTGATGCTGGCGGCCACCGCCTTCGAGCTGGTGCTGCCGGCGGTGGGCATCGCCGAGGGCGACGGCGGGCCGTGGCGCGCGGTGATGGTGGTGGCCACCGGTATCGCCCTGGGCGGCGGTTTCCTGCTGCTGCTGCACCGCGCGGTGCCCCACGAGCACTTCGTCATCGGCCCCCAGAGCGGCGCCGATCCGGCAAAGGTGAAGCGGGTCTGGCTGTTCATCTTCGCCATCGCCCTGCACAACCTGCCCGAGGGGCTGGCGGTGGGGGTCGGCTTCGGTGGCGAGGAGCTGAGCGACGGTGTCGCCCTGGCGGTGGGCATCGGCCTGCAGAACATCCCCGAGGGGCTGGTGGTGGCGGTGGCGCTGCTGGGGCTCGGCTACAGTCGGGGCACCGCCTTCGGCGTCACCCTGCTCACCGGGCTGGTGCAGCCCATCGGCGGCCTGCTCGGCGCCGGCGCCATCACCCTGATGGCGTCGCTGATGCCGTGGGCGCTCGCCTTCGCCGCCGGGGCGATGCTGTTCGTCATCAGCCACGAGATCATCCCCGAGTCCCACCGCCGGGGCCACGAGGGCAAGGCTACCTTCGGCGTGCTGTTCGGTTTCGTGGTCATGCTCACCATCGACATCCTGCTGGACTGAGACCATGCACTATCCGCCCGTGAATCGTCCCTTTCGCCACCGTCGGCCGCCGCTGTTCGGCGCCGCCGCGGCGGCACTGCTGTTCGCCCTCTACGGTGCCGCCGCGCCGCTGGCGGCAGCCACCTGCGTGGTCGACGACGCCGGGCGCGAGGTCTGTCTCGACGCCCCGCCGGAGCGGATCATCAGCCTGTCGCCCCACGCCACCGAGCAGCTGTTCGCCGTCGGCGCCGGCGAACGGATCGTCGGCACCGTCTCCCACAGCGACTATCCGCCGGAAGCGGAGGCCATCCCGCGCGTCGGGGGCTACAACCAGCTCGATCTGGAGCGGATCGTGGCCAAGGAGCCCGATCTGGTGGTGGGCTGGCAGAGCGGCAACCCGAGCGCCCAGCTGGAGCGGATCGAGGCCCTGGGGGTGCCCCTCTACATCAGCGAGCCGCGCGGCTTCGAGGACGTCGCTCGCGGGCTCGAGCGCCTCGGGCGGATTACCGGGCGAGCCGAGGCGGGAGCGGCGGCAGCGGCGGATTTCCGCGAGGAGCTGGCCGACCTGGCGGCCACGTACGCCGAGCGGGACCCGGTGACCCTCTTCTATCAGATCTGGGAGCGGCCCCTGATGACCGTCAGCGATGCGCACCTCATCGGCGAGGCCATCGCCCTCTGCGGCGGCGACAACATCTTCGGCGACAGCGAGCGGCTGGCGCCGCGCATCGATGAGGAGTCGGTGATCGCCGCGGACCCGGAGGCCATCGGCGCCGGCGGCATGGGCGAGGAGCGCGCCGACTGGCTGGATGACTGGCGCGAGTACGGCGACCTGACCGCCGTGCGCCGGGACAACCTGTTCTTCATCCCGCCGTCGGTGATCCAGCGCCATACCCCGCGGATCCTCGAGGGCACGCGGAAGCTCTGCGAGGTCCTGGAGGAGGCCCGGCAGCGACGTCCGGACAGCGGCGACTGATGCCGCGCCTCGGGACCTTCATCCTGCTCGGCGGGGCCTCTCTGCTGAGCCTGGGGCTGGCCGTGGCGATCGGCAGCGTGGCCGTGCCACTGGCGGGGGTGTGGGCGGTCCTGCTGGGCGAGGGGAGCCCGCTCCACCAGACCCTGGTGCTGGATCTGCGCCTGCCGCGGGCCCTGGCGGCCTTCGCCACCGGGGGGCTGCTGGCGGTGGCCGGGGCGCTGATGCAGGTGCTGCTGCGCAATCCACTGGCCGATCCCTACGTCCTCGGCCTCTCGGGCGGGGCGGCCGTCGGCGCCCTGCTGGCCATGCTGGCGGGCTTCGGCACCGCGCTGGTCTCCGGCTCCGCCTTTGCCGGGGCGCTCTTCTCGACCCTGCTGGTCTTCGGGCTGGCCCACGGCACCGGCAGCTGGACGCCGACGCGCCTGCTGCTGACCGGGGTGGTGGTGGCCGCGGGCTGGGGGGCGCTGATCAGCTTCATGCTGGCGGTGAGTCCGGCCGAGGAGCTGCCGGGGATGCTCTACTGGCTGATGGGGGACATGGCCCACGCGCGCAGCCCGTGGCCGCCGCTGGTGGTGCTGGCGGTGGCGGTCGCGCTGGCGTGGCCGCTGGGGCGCAGCCTCAATGTTCTGGCCCGGGGGAGCCTGCAGGCGGCGGCGCTGGGTGTGCGCGTGCGGCCGCTGGAGTGGACGGTCTATCTGCTCGCCGCGCTGCTCACGGCCGTGGCGGTGACCGTCGCCGGCAGCGTCGGCTTCGTCGGCCTGGTGGTGCCGCACATGCTGCGGCTGGTGCTGGGCAACGATCAGCGCGTGATCCTGCCGGCGGCGGCGCTGGCCGGCGGCATCCTGCTGGTGCTGGCGGACACCCTGGCGCGGACCCTCATCGCCCCGGAGCAGCTCCCGGTCGGGGTGATCACCGCCCTGCTGGGGGTGCCGCTGTTCCTCTACCTGCTCTATCGGAGTCGTTGAGCCATGGCCGAACTGCCCGCACCGACCCTGGCGCTGGAGGGTATGGTGAACCCGGTCCCGGAACGTGCCGCCGGTGACCCGCTGACGTTTCAGGTGGAGGCCGGTCAGTGCTGGGGGTTTCTCGGCCCCAACGGGGCCGGCAAGACGACCCTGCTGCACACCCTGGCCGGGCTGCGGGAACCGACCGCCGGAACGGTCCGGCTCGGCGGACGGACGCTGGCCGAACTGGGCCGGCGCCGGGTGGCGCGCACCCTGGCGCTGGTCTTCCAGCACCACCAGGACGGCTTCCCGGCCACGGTGCTGGAGACGGCACTCATCGGCCGCCACCCCTATCTGGGGATCTGGGACATCGAGGGCGAGACCGAGCAGGCCCTGGCGCGGGAGGCGCTGGCGGCCGTGGACATGGGCGATTATGAACAGCGGCTGGTCTCGACCCTCTCCGGCGGCGAGCGCCAGCGGCTGGCCATCGCCACCGCGCTGACCCAGGACCCGGCCCTCTTCCTCATGGACGAGCCGACCAACCACCTGGACCTCCACCATCAGGTGGCGGTCTTCCGGCTGCTGGCACGGCGGCTGGCGGCCGGCGCCTCGGCCATCCTCTGCCTGCACGACCTCAATCAGGCCATCCGCCACTGCACCCATCTGCTGCTGCTCTACCCCGATGGTCGGGCGTGCTGGGGGCCCACCGAGGAGATGCTGGTGCCCTCGGCGCTGGAGGCGCTCTACGACCAGCCGCTGGTGGCGGGCGAGGTCGCCGGCCGCCCGGTCTTCATGCCGGCCATCGAAGACGACTAGCCGCGGGGGATTGTCACGCGGCGGTAACTCGGGGAGACTTTGCAGCGCACAGGGTCGGAGAAAAGGGGACAGTCCCCTTTTCCCGGCTTGACCCGAATCCGGAACGCATCCCCTTCACACAGCAGCTTCGGAACCTGTTCCCATGGCCAAGTTCTCCATCGACAAGGACCTGAAGAAGGTCGTCACCCTCGAGGAAGTCACCGCTCAGCACGCCCGGCAGCTGTTGCCGGCGACCCTGGCCTTTCTCTTCCTGGTGCTGGTGGGGCTGGCGGCGTTGACCATCGCCGGCATGGCCAGCGGCTGGCCCATCATCGTGGCCGCCAGTGTCATCGGTGGCTACATGGCGCTGAACATCGGCGCCAACGATGTGGCCAACAACATGGCGCCGGCGGTGGGGTCCCGCGCCCTGCCCATCGGCGTGGCGGTACTCATCGCCGCCTTCTTCGAGGCTGCCGGGGCGCTCATCGCCGGTGGCGAGGTGGTGGCGACGGTCTCGGGGGGGATCATCCAGGCCGAGATGCTGCCGTCGCCGGGGCACTTTGTCGTCGCCATGCTGGCGGCGCTGTTCGCGGCCGCTGTGTGGTTGAATCTGGCCACCGCCATCGGTGCGCCGGTCTCCACCACCCACTCCATCGTCGGAGGGGTCCTCGGGGGCGGCATCGCCATGGCCGGCTTCGCGGTAGCCGACTGGGGCGTGGTGGCGCGGATCGTCGCCAGCTGGGTGATCTCGCCGGTGATGGGCGGGGTCATCGCCGCCGCCTTCCTCGCCTACATCAAGTTCACCATCCTCTATGTTCCGGACAAGCTGAATCAGGCCGAACGGCGGGTGCCGATGCTGGTGGCGGTCATGGCCGGGGCCTTTGCCACCTATCTGGTGATGAAGGGGCTGAGCCGGGTCTGGGATGCGCCACTGTGGATGGCACTGGCCATCGGCCTGGCGGTGCTTCTGGTGACGCGCGCCCTGGTCAAGCCGATGATCCGCAAGGCGGTGGCCAACGGGCTCAGCAACACGCGCGGCGGCGTGGCGGAGCTCTTCACCATCCCGGTGATCGTCGGCGCGGCGCTGCTCTCGTTCGCCCACGGTTCCAATGACGTGGCCAATGCCATCGGTCCGCTGGCGGCCATCTACACCACCATCAACGAGGGCGAGATGGTGGCGCAGGCGGAGATCCCGCTCTGGATCCTGCTGGTCGGGGCGCTGGGGATCTCCGCCGGGCTGCTGCTCTACGGGCCGAAGCTGATCCGCACGGTGGGTTCGAAGATCACCAAGCTCAACCGGGTGCGCGCCTTCTGTGTGACCCTCTCCGCCGCCATTACCGTGATCATCGCCTCCACCTTCGGCATCCCGGTCAGCTCGACCCATATCGCCATCGGCGCGCTGTTCGGCGTCGGCTTCCTGCGCGAGTTCATCGTCAACCGCGAGAACCTCAAGGAGCTGCCGCTGAAGCCGGAGCCGACGATCGACCCGGAAACCGGCGAGATCCACAAGCCGAAGAAGTACCGCAAGGCCCAGCGGCGCTACCTGGTGCGCCGGTCGCACGTGTTTACCATCGTCGGCGCATGGCTGATCACGGTGCCGGCCACGGCGGTGATGGCCGGTCTGCTGTCGCTGCTGCTCGCTGCCCTGGGGCTGACTGCCGTCGCCGCCTGAGTTGCGATAGGATCCGCCCCCGACCGAGGGACATGACGGGGGCAGGATGATGGGCGGCAATCGGACCTTTACGGCACGCGGTTTCTGGCGGGCACTGGGCCCCGGGGTGGTGTTCGCCGGCGCCGCCATCGGCGTCTCCCACGTGGTCCAGTCGACCCGCGCCGGGGCCGAGTTCGGCTTCCTGCTGGTGGGTCTGATCCTGCTCGCCAACGTCCTCAAGTATCCGTTCTTCGAATACGGCACCCGCTACGCCGCCAGCACCGGCGAGAGCCTGCTCGACGGCTATCGCCGCCTCGGCTGGTGGGCGGTGGCGCTCTACCTGCTGCTGACGGTGCTGACCATGTTCGCCATCCAGGCCGGGGTCACGGCGGTGGCGGCGGCGCTGGCCGAGAACCTGTTCGGCCTCGGCTGGAGCCTGACGGCGTGGAGCGCGCTGCTGCTGGGGTTGATCGCCGCGCTGCTGATCCTCGGCCACTATCGCTGGCTGGATGGCACCCTGAAGCTGATGGTGGGGGTGCTGGTGCTGGCCACCCTGGCGGCGGTGGCCATCGCCGCCGCCAGCGGCCCGGCCGCCGAGCCCGGCTTCGACCGCGCCTCGCTGGCCACCGCCGCCAGCTTCGCCTTCATCATCGCCCTGCTCGGCTGGATGCCGGCCAACATGGAGCTGTCGGTGTGGCAGTCGCTCTGGACCACCGAGCGGGCGAAGCAGACCGGCTACCGACCGAGCCTGCGCGAGGCGCTGGCCGACTTCCATCTCGGCTACTGGGTGACCACGCTCTACGCGGTGCTGTTCGTCGCCCTCGGCGCGCTGGTGATGTACGGCACCGGCGAGCGCTTCGCCGACGGCTCGGTGGGCTTCAGTGCCCAGTTGGTGGGGCTGTTCACCGCCAGCCTCGGCGACTGGACCTGGCCACTGATCGCCACCGTCGCCTTCTTCGCCATGTTCTCCACCACCCTGGCGGTGACCGATGCCTATCCCCGGGTCTGGCGGCGCGGCATCGAGATCATCGCGCCGGAGTCGCAGCGGCTGCATCACGCCCTCTACTGGGGGATGCTGCTGCTGGTGGCGGCCGGGGCGCTGGTGATCATCCACTTCTTCGGCGCCAGCCTGACCGGGCTGGTGGACATGGCGGCGACGCTGTCGTTCGTCACCGCGCCGATCTTCGCCTGGCTCAACTACCGCGCGGTGACCCACCCGTCGGTGCCGGAGGCCGCGCGGCCGGGGCCGCTGTTGCGGGCGCAGAGCCTGCTCGGTCTCGCCTTCCTGATTATCTTCGCGGTCGGGTATCTGGTCTGGCGGTTGATGTGAACCGGCCGGGGTGAGCCCGGGAGGGCGGCGGGCGGGGCCACCGGGGCTCTGCAGGCGCACCCCTTCGGGGTGCCCTGCGCTGCTCGCCCGAAAGGGGGTCGCTCGCGAACTCGCTTCGCTCGAACAGCGCTCGCTCTTCGCCCCCTTTCGGGCTGTGCTGCTCGGTGCGCCTGAAAGCCGCCCCGGTGGCCCCGCCCGCCGCCCTCCCGGGCTCACCCCGGCCGGTTCAGTCGGAGTCGGTTCGCGGTCCCCAGGTCTCGCCGGTGCGCTCTTCCCAATGGGCGGGCGTCGGCATGCGGCCGTCGTAGCCGAGCCAGGCCTCGAAGACCTCGTCGCTCCACAGGGACTGGAACCAGGCGATGATGGCATCGATCTCCTCGTCCGCCAGTTCGTCGCGGAACGGCGGCATGGTGCCGTCGTAGAGCTCGCCGCCGTGGCGGATCATGTCGCGCAACTGCCACAGGGGGTGGTGCCAGGCGTGGGCCGTGCCGTCCAGGGCGGGGGCGCGCAGGGTGCCGTCGGGGTTGCGCTGGTGCCAGTCCTCTTCCCCCTCGGCCCGCTCGCCGTGGCAGACGGCGCAGTTCTGCTGGAAGACGGCTTCGCCGTGGCTGAGCACGTCGGGATCGGTGACGCGGGTGCGCTCGCCGGGCCGGTCCTCCCAGAGGCCGTCCTGCTCGGGCTCCGGGACGCAGCCGGTGAGCAGGAACAGTCCCAGGACCGGCAGGGCCGGGAGCAGAAGACGGCGGGAAACGGGACGACGGGGCGACATGGCGTTCTCCGGGGGTTGTCAGTCGGTGGGGGAGGCGAGCTGTTCAAGATAGCGCGTCCCCCCGAGGGCGTCCATCTGCTGAAGGATCCAGTGCTGGCGTGCGTGGACCCGATCCGAGGGGGCGTCGACGCGGAAGACCTCGGGGTTGGGCAGGACCGCCGCGAGCAGGGCCGCCTCTTCGGCCGTGAGCCGCGCGGCCGGTTTGTCGAAGTAGTGGCGGCTGGCCGCCTCGATGCCGTAGAGGCCTTTCTCCCACTCGGCGATGTTGAGGTAGATCTCGAGGATCCGCTCCTTGGACCACAGCGCCTCCATGTAGACGGTGAACCACGCCTCGATGCCCTTGCGGACGAGGCTGCGGCCGTGCCAGAGGTAGAGGTTCTTGGCGGTCTGCTGGCTGAGGGTGCTGGCGCCGCGCAGGCCCTGGCCGCTCAGGGCCTCGTCCACCGCGTCACGCAGGGCGGCGGTGTCGAACCCGTTATGGTGCGGGAAGCGCTGGTCCTCGGCGGCGATCACGGCCAGCCGGGCGTACGGCGAGATGTCGTCGAGTTCCACCCAGCGGTGCCGGACGCTGGCCTCGCCGTGGTCGGTCTCGCGCAGATCCGCCACCAGGGTCTGCAGCATGAAGGCCGACAGGGGCGGGTTCATCCAGCGCAGCGGCCCCACCAGCAGCACCGTGAGGAGGATGACCGCCGGCACGCCGTAGAGCAGGGCGCGCGGGACCAGCCAGCGGGTGGCGCGCCAGAGCAGGCGACCGGTGGCCGCCAGTGGCCGTTGAGGACGTTTCATGATCCGGTGGTTTCCGTGGGGTGGTCGTGCGGCCTCAGAGGGTCAGGCGCGGTTCGGGCAGTGTCTCGTAGCCGGGACGGGCGAAGTAGTAGCCCTGCATCAACGCCACGCCGCGTTCGGCGAACCAGGCCGCCTCCTCCGGGTACTCGATGCCCTCGGCCAGCACGGTGATCCCGAGCTCCCGGCAGATGGTCAGCAGCCCCTCGGCGATCACCTGACGACGCCGGTTTTCGTGGATGTCGCGCACCAGCCCCATGTCGAGCTTGATCAGGTCGGGCTGGAAGCGGGCCAGCAGGTTGAGGCCGGCGTGGCCGGAGCCGAAGTCGTCGAGGGCGGTGATGAAGCCGCGCGACTGGTAGTCGTTGATGATCCCGGTGAGGTGCTCCGGATCGGTGACCTCCTCCGACTCGGTGATCTCGAACATGATCCGCTCACTGGGGAAACCGGCCTCGCTGGCCGCCGCCAGGGTGCTGCGGATGCACAGCTCCGGTCGGTAGACGGCGTTGGGCAGGAAGTTGATGCTCAGCCGGCTGGTCAGCCCCAGGGCGTGGGCCAGGCGGATGGCGCCGGTCCGGCATGCCTGGTCGAAGGCGTAGCGGTTGGCGTCGGTGACCCGGGCCAGCACGTTGGCCGCAGAGGTCTCCCCTGGTCCGCGCACCAGCGCCTCGTAGCCGTAGACCGACCCCGCTCGGACGTCGACGATGGGCTGGTAGGCGAAGGTGAACTCGAAGTCGAGGTCGATGCGGCAGTGGCCGCAGCCCTCGTCACTCTGGCCGGTGAGTTCCTGGGGGAAATGGGTGTTCATGCTGCCTCCTGGTACCCGCGACCGCTCCGGCGCCCGCGCACCCTGAGTGTACACCCCGCGCGGCACCCCGCGCAGCCCTGCTGCAGCCGAACCGATTCAGCTGAACCGAATCCGGCTGAACCGGCTCAGCCGAAGCGGTAGTGCTTGCGGATGGCGCGATGGATCGTCCAGGTGCAGCCCATCCCCTGCGGGAAGGTGACCAGGTCGCCCTCGCCGACGGTCACCGGCTCGCCATCATCGGGGGTCACCGTCACCTGCCCCTCGAGGATGTAGCAGGTCTCCCGATCGTCGTAGTGCCACGGGAACTCTGAGGCCTCCTTCTCCCAGATGGGCCAGTCGAACACGCCGAGCTCCTCGAGCCGGTCCTGCGTCGGTGCGTGGGTCACCTCGATGGTAGCCATGTCGTGCCTCCCGTTGTGCGTTGTCGAGCGCCGGATTCTGCCAGCCGTGCCCGGCAGCGACCAGACGGTTCTGTCATGAAACGATCACGCCGGTGTCACCGTCCGGTTACGCGCCGGTGATGTCATGCGAGCCATGGACAATGTAACCGACATCGATCAGGCCACGGCCCAGGAAACCGCGCCCGCCCCGCGCAAGCGCGAGCACGTGCGCGCCATCTGGCTGTCCGACATCCACCTCGGCACCCGGGGCTGCCGGGCCGAGGCGCTGCTCGCCTTCCTCAAGCAGCACAGCTGCGACGAGCTCTATCTGGTCGGCGACATCATCGACGGCTGGCGGCTGAAGTCGCGTCTGTTCTGGCCCCAGGCCCACACCAACGTCGTCCGTCAGGTGTTGACCAAGGCCAAGCGCGGCTGCCGGGTGACCTTCATCACCGGAAACCACGACGAATTCCTGCGCAAGTACGGGCCGCTCGACCTCGGCAACATCCGGGTGCGCGACGAGGCCGCCCACGTCACCGTCGACGGCCGCCGCCTGTTGGTGGTCCATGGTGACGCCTACGACAGCGTGGTTCAGGGCCACAAGTGGCTCGCCTTCCTCGGTGACAAGGGCTACGCCTTCCTGCTCTGGCTGAACCACTGGTTCAACCGCTTCCGCGAGCGCTGCGGCTACCCCTACTGGTCGCTCTCCGCCCACATCAAGCAGCGGGTCAAGGGCGCGGTGAACTACATCGGCGAGTTCGAGCAGGCAGTGGCCTGGGACTGCCGCCGGCGCGGCTTCGACGGCGTGATCTGCGGCCACATCCACCACGCCGAGATCCGCGACCTCGACGGCATCGCCTATCACAACTGCGGCGACTGGGTGGAGAGCTGCACCGCGCTGGTGGAACAGGTCGACGGCCGCATTGAGCTGCGCCGCTGGCTGACCATCGACCACGCCCACAACCGTGGCGGCAGAGAGCCGGAATCGCCGGCCGCCGCACAGGTCATCGACCGGGAGGATGCCGCATGAAGATCGCCATTGTCACCGACGCCTGGTTCCCGCAGGTGAACGGCGTCGTCACCACCATGTCGACGGTGGTCGACTGGCTGCGCGGCGAGGGTCACCTGGTCGAGCTGATCGAGCCCGGCGACTTCCACACCCTGCCGTGCCCCGGCTATCCGGAGATCCGGCTGGCCCTGAACACCGGCGCGGTGGCCGGCCGCCTGGAGCGCTTTGCCCCCGACCGCGTCCACGTGGTCACCGAGG
>CAZGJO010000049.1:0-11443 GCA_964525685.1 uncultured Ectothiorhodospiraceae bacterium
CCCCGGCCCGGCGGCGCCAGTCCGGGACGTCCGATTCCGTCTCGCTGTTCATGGGCCCTCCTCGTTGAAGATCTCGCAGACCAGCAGCGGCGCCCCGGCCAGCCGGAAGACCGAACGGCGCGCCCAGCGCTCGCCGTCCCCGCCCCCCGCGTCGGCGTGCAGGACCATCCCCGGGGTCAGCCGCGCCAGCTCCAGCGGCCCCCGGCTCATGGCGGGTTCGGCGAACAGGGCCGCGCCCAATGGCCGCTCGCCCAGATGGGCCAGGCGGCGCAGGCGCCCCCTCAGGGTCTGCGGCGGGATCACGGTGCGCGCATAGACCCACGACTCGCCACCGCACCCCAGGCGTACACAGCGCACCAGGCCCCAGCGCCCTTCGGGCAGACCGAGCGCCCGCACCTCGTCGGCACGGGGCCGTGCCCACGCCTGGCTCACCACCCGCACCCACAGCCGCCCGCCACACGCCCGTTCCAGCCGGCGCGTCAGCGAACCGGTCTCCAGCAGGAAAGGGGCCAGCGTCGCCGGCAGTTCGCGCGCGGCGACGCTGGCGGGACGCCATCGGGGCAACCTTGTCTGTTCGTTCACATGGACTCCTTCACGCCGGGCGTCGTTCTCGGACGCCGGGCCTCAGACGCCGGCGTAGTCATTGTCCGCGCGCCCCCAGCGCTGCTCCAGCTGTACGGCCGTCTCCGGCGCCTCTTCGAGCAGCCGGTCCGCGAGCGCCCGCGCCCGGGGCAGCAGGGCCGCGTCGCGTTCCAGATCCGCCAGGTGCATCTCCGCCAGACCGGTCTGGCGGGTCCCCAGGACCTCACCGGGGCCGCGCAGGGCCAGGTCCCGCTGGGCAATGGTAAAGCCATCATCGGTCTCGCGCATCACCGCCAGCCGCTGCTGGGCCGTCTCGCCCAGCGGACCGTGGTAGAGCAGCACGCAGCTGGAGCGCGCGCTGCCCCGCCCCACGCGGCCGCGCAGCTGGTGCAGCTGGGACAGGCCGAGCCGCTCCGGGTTCTCGATGACCATCAGGCTGGCGTTGGGGACGTCCACGCCCACCTCGATGACGGTGGTGGCGACCAGCAGGTCCAGTTCGCCCGCCTTGAAGGCGGCCATCACCGCCTCCTTCTCGCTCGGCCGCAGGCGGCCGTGGACCAGCCCCACCCGCAGCGTGGGCAGCGCCGCCCCGAGATCGGCGGCGGTCTGCTCCGCCGCCTGCGCCGCCGAGGCCTCGGACTCCTCGATGAGGGTGCAGACCCAGTACGCCTGCCGCCCCTCGGCACAGGCGTGGCCGACCCGCTCCACCACCTCGCCGCGCCGCTGGTCGGAGACCGCCACGGTCTCCACCGGGGTCCGCCCCGGGGGCCGCTCATCGATGATCGAGACATCCAGATCGGCGTAGGCGGTCTGGGCCAGGGTGCGCGGGATCGGGGTGGCGGTCATGATGAGCTGGTGCGGCAGCCGGCCCGCCGCCTGCCCCTTCTCGCGCAGGGCCAGGCGCTGGTGGACGCCGAAGCGGTGCTGTTCGTCGATGATCACCAGCCCCAGGTCGGCGAAGCGCACCTCGTCCTGGAACAGGGCGTGGGTGCCGACCACGATGCCGGCCGCCCCCGAGGCAACCTGTTCCAGCGCCGCGTCCCGCTCCACCGCGCGCTGGCGTCCCGAGACCCAGGCCACCTCGATGGCCAGCGGGGCGCACCAGTCGCGGAAGCTGTGATAGTGCTGTTCGGCCAGGATCTCGGTGGGCGCCATCACGGCCACCTGCCAGCCGGCCTCCACCGCCTGCAGGGCCGCCAGCGCGGCGACCACCGTCTTGCCGGAACCGACATCCCCCTGGACCAGACGCTGCATCGGGTGGGGCTGGCGCAGATCCTCGCGCACCTCCCCGACCACCCGCTCCTGGGCGCCGGTCAGGGCAAAGGGCAGCGAGACCATCAGGGCATTGGTCAGCCGGCCGGTGGGGACCAGGGGCGGGGCTGGACTGCGGTCGGCCCGCTGGCGCAGGCGGCGCAGGCCGATCTGCTGCGCCAGCAGCTCCTCCAGCGCCAGTCGCTGCCGCGCCGGGTGGTGGCCCTGCAGGAGGGCCTCGACATCGCACGCCGGCGTCGGTTGGTGCACTGTCTCCAGGGCACCGGCCAGCGCCGGCAGCGCCGTCTCCCCGTCGGCGGGCAGCCACGGGGCCAGCGGATCGGCCAGCGCGTCCGCCTGGGCCAGGGCCTGCGCCATCACGTTGCGCAGCACCGGCTGGCTGATCCCCTCCGTGGCGGGATAGACCGGGGTCAGGGTGCGCGCCTCGGGCGGCTCCTCACCCTGATCCACCCGCTGCCCCTCGGGGTGGACCATCTCCAGGCCGTTGGGGCCGCTGCGCACCTCACCGAACCAGCGCCAGCGACTGCCCCGCTCCAGGGCGCGGTGCAGGCTCGGCGAGAAGTAGAAATGGCGCAGGGTCAGATAGCCGGTGCCGTCACCCACCCGGGTCAGCAGGCTCTGGCGGCGCCCCTGGTGGAGGGAACTCTGCAGCACCTCCGCCTCGATGGCGGTCTCCATCCCCGGGCGCAGCTCGCCCAGGGGGCGCACCCGGGTGCGGTCCTGATAGCGCAGCGGCAGGTGGAAGAGCAGATCGGCCACCGTGGTGATGCCGAGCTTCGCCAGCCGCTCGGCCATCTTCGGCCCGACCCCGCGCAGCTCGGTCACCGGCCGCGCCTCCGGCGGGCGGGCAGCGGCCTCGGCCACGGTCACATCTCCATGAACCCGTCCATCTCCACCGCCGCCCCCTTGGGCAGGGCCGCGACACCGATGGCGGCCCGCGCCGGATAGGGGGGCTGGAAGTATTCCATCATCACGGTGTTCACCGTGGCGAAGTCATCCATGTCGGTGAGATAGATGTTCAGCTTGGCGATGTCGGCCAGCCCGCCCCCGGCGGCCTCGCAGACCGCCGTGAGGTTGTCGAAGACCCGCCGGGTCTGGGCCTCGATGTCGCCGTCGACCAGCGTCATGGTGGCCGGATCCAGCGGGATCTGGCCCGAGAGGTAGACGGTGCCCCTGCTCTTCACCGCCTGGGAATAGGGCCCGATGGCCTCCGGGGCGTGGGCGGTCTCGATGATGGAACGGGTCATGGCGTTCTCCTTCGGTCCGGTTGGATGGATGTGTTCAGCGGCGCGTGATCCGGGCCACGGCCTCGATGCCGCGCAGCCGGCGCATGAGCCGCGCCAGGTGGCGGCGGTCGCGCACCGACACGACCAGCAGCAACGCGGAATGGGTCCCGTCGCGCTCGTCGACATCGACGTTCTCGATGTTCGCCTCGAGGCCGGCGATGGTGGCGGCCACCCGGGCCAGGACACCGCGCTGGTTGACCACGTCGATGCGCAGATCCACCGGGAACTCGCCGTCGACCTCCTCCGACCAGGCCACCACCAGCCACTTGTCGGGACTCTCGCGGTATTCGTGGGTCAGATTACGGCACTCGCGCCGATGGATCACCAGCCCTCGCCCGGTACTCATGAAGCCGACGATGCTGTCGCCGGGGATGGGATGGCAGCACCGTCCGAAGGTGACCACCGTGCCCTCGCTGCCGCGGATGTAGAGGGTGCCGTCGTCTCCCCCCGCCGCCGGGGCGTCGCCCTGCGGGTGCAGCCATTGCGCCACCAGCCCCGGGAGATGGCGTCCGAGCCCGACGGCGCTGTAGAGCGCCTCGCTGCTGTGGTAGCCGTGCTCCTCCAGCACCGGCTGCAGGGACTCCTCCGAGAGCTGCTCCAGATCGATGCCCCGGGAGATGAGGGCGCGCTCAAGCATGCGCCGTCCGAGTTCGGTGGCCTGATCGCCCTCCAGCTCCTTGAGATGGGCCCGGATGGCCGCCCGCGCCTTGCCGGTGGCGACGAAGTTGAGCCAGGCGGGATTGGGGTGGGCCCCCGGCGCCGTGATGATCTCCACCGTGTTGCCGTTGCCGAGCCTCGTGTTCAACGGCATCAGCTGACGGTCGATGCGCGCCGCGATGCAGGCGTTGCCGACATCGGAGTGGATGGCGTAGGCGAAATCCACCGGCGTGGCCCCGCGCGGCAGGGAGAGGATCGCCCCCTGCGGGGTGAAGACGTAGACCTCGTCGGGGAACAGGTCGACCTTGACGTTGTCGAGGAACTCCATGGAGTTGCCGGCGTTCTGCTGCATCTCCAGCAGCTCGCGCAGCCACTCCCGCGCCCGGGTCTGGGCGGCGGAGGCCGAGGCCTCGCCCCCGCTCTTGTAGAGCCAGTGGGCGGCGATCCCCGCCTCCGCCACGCGGTTCATGTCCTCGGTGCGGATCTGCACCTCGATGGGGACCCCGTAGGGGCTGAACAGCACCGTGTGCAGCGACTGGTAGCCGTTGGCCTTGGGGATGGCGATATAGTCCTTGAAGCGCCCCGGGACCGGCTTGTAGAGATTGTGCACCGCACCGAGCACCCGGTAGCAGGTGTCCACGCTGTCCACCACCACGCGGATGGCATAGACATCGAAGACATCGTGGAAGTGGAGGTGCTTGTCGCGCATCTTCCGGTAGATGCTGTAGAGGTGCTTCTCGCGCCCCTCGACGACCCCCTCCAGCCCCTCTTCCTCGAGCCGCGCGCGCACCGACTCCTCCACCCGCTCCACGAGTTCCTTGCGGTTGCCGCGGGCGCGCTGCACCGCCTGGGCCAGCACCTGATGGCGCACGGGGTGCATCGCCCGGAAACCGAGGTCCTCCAGCTCCAGGCGGATGGCGTTCATGCCCAGCCGGTTGGCGATGGGGGCGTAGATCTCCAGGGTCTCGCGGCCGATGCGCCGGCGCTTGTCGGGGCGCATGATGCCGAGGGTGCGCATGTTGTGGAGGCGATCGGCCAGCTTGATGAGGATGACCCGCAGGTCGCGGGCCATGGCCAGCATCATCTTGCGGAAGTTCTCGGCGGCGGCCTCCGCCTTGCTCTCGAAATGGACCTGATCGAGCTTGGAGACGCCGTCCACCAGCTCGGCCACCTCCTCGCCGAATTCCCGGGTCAGCGCCTCCTTGTCGGCGCCGGTGTCCTCCAGCGTGTCGTGGAGGATCCCCGCCATCAGGCTCTGGTGGTCCATGTGCAGACCGGCGAGGATCCGCGCCACGGCCAGCGGGTGGTAGATGTAGGGTTCACCACTGAGGCGGCGCTGGCCCTCGTGGGCCTCGGCGCCGAAGAGATAGGCTCGATAGACCTCGGCGACCTGCGCCGGCTCGAGGTAGGTCTCGAGGTCCGCACACAGGTCGCTGACGAGGTAGGGCGTTTCTGGGTCGACGGCGCCGGTCACACGTCGGGCTGGACTTCCGCCTCGGCCTCCGCCGGCATCGCGGGCTCCGTCGGCGTGCCGTCGCTCTCGTCGAGGACCTCGCGCCCCACGTACCCGGCGGCGATCTCGCGCAGGGCGACGACGGTGGGCTTGTCGTTCTCCCACGGCAGGTGCGGCTCGGCCCCATTGGCCAGCTGACGCGCCCGGTGCGTGGACATCAGCACCAGCTGGAAACGGTTGTCCACCTTGTCCAGGCAATCTTCAACGGTAATGCGTGCCATGACGGTCTCTCTGTCGACGATGGGGTATACGGAACCGGGTAGTCTAGCGCAATCCGGCAACCGGCGCCTAGGGGGAAGCCGGAACCGGGGCGCCGTCGAGGCATGACTGCAGCAAGTCCAGCATCTCCTGATGGGTCTGCCGGAGCTCCTCGAACGCCGCCTCGTTGGCCTCCTCCCCACCCTCGTAACGTCGGGCGATCAGCTCGGCCGCCCGTTGCTGCAGCTGCTGGTGCAACCGGCGGATCCGGTCCAGGCCACCCGTATCGTCGGCGGTCCCGGCCGCCCGCTGCTGCGCCAGCCAGCGACCGAAGCGGCAGTCGTGCTCCCCCAGCGGCGGCGTCTCCTGCTCCCCGCGCAGGAAGTGGCCCAGCTCGGCCATCCAGGCGCGATGCTCGACCATGGCGAAGAGCACCGGCATGTCTTCCGGCCCGACCGGCTCGAGCTCGCGACAGATCGGGCTGGGGCGCTGCTCTCCAGGATCTCCAGCTCCAGACTGCCGGGCTCGAACCGGGGATAGTCCGCCAGTTTCGCCTCCAGGCGCTCGATGAAGTCGGGCTGCTGCAGATGCAGGGCGTCGATGTTGACGCTCACCGGCAGCGCCAGCCCCTGTGCGCGCCACGCCTCCAGCTGGGCCAGGGCGGTGTCGAGCACCCAGTCGCCGAGTTCGATGCTCAACGGGTGGTGCGCCAGCACTGGCAGGAAGCTGCCCGGCGACAGCAGTCCGCGCTGCGGATGCTGCCAGCGTATCAGGGCCTCGACGCCGTTCACCTCACCGCTGCGCATGTTCACCTTGGGCTGATAGAAGAGCACGAACTCCTGCTCGGCCAGGGCCTCGCGGATGCGCTCCAGGCTCTCGTACTGGCCGCGCACGGCGTGATCGTGCTCGGTATCGAACACCCGGTAGCGGTTCTTGCCGCTCTGTTTGGCCTGGTACATGGCCTGGTCCGCCTGGCGCAACAGCTGGTCGGCATCCAGCTCCTCCTCCTGGGGAAAGTAGCTGACCCCGATGCTGGCCGAGACCTGCAGCAGCCGCCCCTCGATGGTCACCGTCCCGGCACTGACCTTCAGCAACCGCTCCAGTACCGGGACACTGGACTCGAGATCGGGCAGCGCCGGCAGCACCGCCACGAACTCGTCACCCCCCAGGCGCGCCAGGGTATCGCCGTCGCGCAGGGTCGCCCGCAGCTGCTCCGCCAGCTCGATCAGCAGCCGATCCCCCATGTCGTGGCCGTGGGTATCGTTGACCGACTTGAAGCCGTCCAGGTCGAGATAGACCACCGCCACCCGATGGTGCTGCCGTCGGGCCTGCGCCATGGCCTGATGCAGGCGGTCGGACAGCAGGACCCGGTTGGGCAGCCCGGTCAGGGCGTCGAAATAGGCCATGTGCTCGAGCTGCCTCTGCTGGTGCTTGAGCTGGGTGATATCGGCGAACAGGCCGATATACCGCATGACCCGCCCCTGGTCGTCGTGGACGGCGCTGATGGTCAGCATCTCCGCATACACCTCGCCGTCCTTGCGCCGATTCCAGAGCTCGCCGCGCCACTGCCCCTCGGCCTCCAGGGCGCGCCACATGCCCGCGTAGAACTCGGGGCCCTGGCGACCGGAACTCAGCAGGCGCGGATTCCGGCCGAGAACCTCATCGCGCTCATAGCCGGTGATCGCGGTGAAGGCGGCATTGACCTCCACGATGTTGGCCTCGGCATCGGTGATGAGGATCCCCTCATTGGCGTGCTCGAAGACACTGGCGGCCTGGCGCAGCGCGGCATCGGCACGGCGGCGCTGGCGGACCATGCGCGCGATGACGATCAGCAGCCACAGGGTGGCGGCGCCGACCGCCACCAGGGTGGCCACGGCCAGCCCGCGATGGTCCTCCCAGAACACCGCCAACGGAACGCGATCGTCAAAGGGCGGCACACGCAGGTCCCGGGCGAGGTTCTCCACCGGCAGATAGTCCCCGGGGGCGCGAAGCCGGCGATCCCGGCCGCACGCGACACCGGGTGGTCCGCGTCCAGGGCCAGCAGACTGCTGGAGATCCGGTGCACATGGTGGCGCTCCACGCGCGGCAGGGCGACGAAGGCCCATTCCGGGTAGAGGCGGGTGGAGACCCGGTAGGGGAATTCCGGGACGTCCCGGGCGTGGATGACCTGCAGCCGCGCCGGGTCGATCTTCCCCTCCCGCGTCAGGGACTCGATGATGCCGGTGCGGACGAAGCCGTATTCGACCTCGCCGGCCAGAATCGACTCGACCACCTGATCGTGGCCGCCCAGCTCCGTGACCTCGGCATCGTTGGGCAGGCGCACCCCGGCCTGCTGCAGCTCGAAGGCCTGGGTCTGGAACCCGCCCGGATAGCGCATCCCGGGGACCCCGATGTGCCGGCCCCGCAGGTCCGCCAGCTCTTCCACCGCCTCGGTATCGTCGCGGGCGATGATCACCCCGCCCAGCTGGTCGGTGGGCTGGCCGTCCTCCAGGCTGATGAGCGTCGCCAGGGCACCGGTCAGCGGGTTCTCGCTGCGCACCTGGACATGGTGGCTGGGGTTGGTGAACAGGAGGTCCAGGCGGCCCTCGTCCAGCGCCTCCTCGATGGCGTCCTGGTCCAGGATCTCCAGCCGCACCACGGCGTTATCGAGCTGCTCGCTCAGGTAATCGGCCAGGGGCTGGTACTGGCGCTCCATGATCTCCGGCGGACGGAAGGCGAAGACGCCCAGCGTCAACGGCTCGGCCACCGGGTCGGTCGCCGCCGGCACGGGAGCAGTGACCCCCAGCGGCAGGGTGAGAAACAGCACGGCCAGCAGCCGGGACACACCCGGGACGGACAGCACTCCACGCGGGGACATTTCCGTCACCTCCCGTTCCGACCGGACGAGGGGTCAGTGTAGACCCGTATCGGGCTCACATCAGCGGTCCGGGCTCAATCGGCCAGGAGTTCCTTCAGCAGGGGCCGGTGCCGCCAGAGCTGGGCATCGCGCCGCAGGCGACGCCCCCGGACGATGGCCTGAAGGTCCGCCAGGGCCGTGCCGAAGTCGTCGTTGATCACCACGTAGTCGAACTCGTGCCAGTGCGCCATCTCGGCGCGGGCATCCGCCATGCGCCGGTCGATGACCGCGGCGTCATCCTGACCCCGCCCCTGGAGCCGTTCACGCAGGGCGGCGCGCGACGGCGGCAGGATGAAGATCCCCACCGACTGCGGCAGCTGCTCACGTACCTGCTGCGCCCCCTGCCAGTCGATCTCGAGGATGACGTCGTGCCCGGAATCGACGCCGGCCAGGGCGGCCGAGCGCGAGGTGCCGTAAAAGTTGTCGAACACCTGCGCGTGTTCGAGGAAGGCGCCCTCGGCGACCATGCGCTGGAAGGCGTCGACGTCGGTGAAGTGGTAGTTGACGCCGTCCTCCTCGCCGGGGCGCGGTGGCCGGGTGGTGTGGGAGACGGAGACGGCGATGTCGGCGGTGTTCTCCACCAGCGCCTTCACCAGGCTGGTCTTGCCGGCGCCGGACGGCGCCGAGATGACGTAGAGGGTACCCGGTTGCACATCGGCGCCGGGCGACGGGATCGGTTCAACCATGGGGGGCCTCGCTCGAAAGGGGGCGTTCGGCACGCAGGCGCGCCAGGAGGGCCTCCAGGGCGCGACCGCGATGACTGATGCGGTTCTTCTCGGCCGCCGACAGCTCGGCGGCGCTGCAGCCGTGCTCGGGGACCAGGAACAGCGGATCGTAGCCGAACCCGCCCTCGCCCTGCGGGGCGGTGAGGATGCGACCGGGCCAGTGCCCCTCGGCGATGATCGGGACCGGGTCCTCGGCGTGGCGCAGGTAGACCAGCACACAGACGAAGCGGGCGTCACGCTCCTCCTCGGGGCGACCGTCCAGTTCACGCAGCAGCCGGGCATTGTTGGCGGCGTCGTCGCCATCGGCGCCGGCGTAGCGGGCGGAACGGACCCCCGGTGCCCCGCCAAGCCGGGCGACCTCCAGACCGGAATCGTCGGCGATGGCCGGCAGACCGCTGTGAGCGGCGGCGTTGCGCGCCTTGAGCAGGGCGTTCTCGACGAAGGTCGGTGCCGGCTCCTCGGCCTCGGGCACGCCGTGGTCGCTCTGCGGCTCGACCACCAGCCCGGCCGGCTCCAGCACCGCCTGCAGCTCGGCGACCTTGCCGCGATTGCCGCTGGCCAGCACCACCCGGCTCATTGCTGCAGCGCCTCGCGCTGGGCCTGGACCAGTTCGGCCACCGCGCCCTCGGCCAGCCCCAGCAGGGCGTCGAGTTCGTCGCGGCGGAAGGCGTGGCCCTCGGCGGTGCCCTGCACCTCGATGAAGGCGCCGGCCTCGTTCATCACCACGTTCATGTCGGTCTCGGCGCTGGCGTCCTCGGCGTAGTCGAGGTCGACCACCGGCGTGCCGTTGTAGATCCCGACCGAGACCGCCGCCACCTGGCCGTGGATCGGGTCGCGGGTCAGGCGGCCGTGCTCGCGCTCGTGGGCGATGGCGTCGACCAGGGCGACGAAGCCGCCGGTGATGGCGGCCGTGCGGGTGCCGCCGTCGGCCTGGAGGACGTCGCAGTCGATGGTGATGGTGCGTTCGCCCAGCGCCTCGAGGTCGATGGCGGCGCGCAGGGAGCGGCCGATGAGACGCTGGATCTCCACTGTGCGGCCGCCCTGCTTGCCGCGCGCCGCCTCGCGCCCGGAGCGCGTGTTGGTAGCCCGCGGCAGCATGCCGTATTCCGCGGTGACCCAGCCCTGACCGCTGCCCTTGAGGAAGTGCGGCACACGCTGTTCGATGGAGGCGGTACACAGCACGCGGGTATCACCGAACTCCACCAGCACCGACCCCTCGGCGTGCTTGGTGAAACCGCGGGTGAATCGGACCGGGCGCAGGGCGTCGGGACTTCGGCCACTGGGGCGCATGGGCGATACCTCGTCGTCGGGAAGGCCGCACATTGTAGCGGCTCGGGCTGCTTTCCGACCAGAGTCGGGCTATCCTGACGCCATGCTCGACTTTCACACCACGCCGCCCCTGGGCCTCTACATCCACCTGCCCTGGTGCGTGCGCAAGTGCCCCTACTGCGACTTCAACTCGCATACCGCGGACGGCCCGCTCCCCGAGGCGGCCTATGTCGACGCCCTGCTGCGCGACCTGACGGACGAGCTGCCGCGCGTCTGGGGTCGACGGGTGGAGACGGTCTTCATCGGCGGCGGGACACCGTCGCTCTTCTCGCCGGAGGCGATGGACCGATTGCTGGCCGGGCTGCGGGCGCTGCTGGGGCTGCGCCCCGGGACGGAGATCACCCTGGAGGCCAACCCCGGGGCGACGGACACGGTCCATCTGGGGGAACTGCGGGCCATCGGGATCAACCGGCTCTCGCTGGGGGTGCAGAGCTTCGACGACGCCGCGCTGCAGCGGCTGGGGCGGATCCACGACGGACGCGCCGCCCGTGAGGCGGTGGCCGCGGCGCGGGCGGCCGGATTCGAGGCGCTCAACCTCGACCTCATGCACGGGCTGCCGGGTCAGGACCGGGCCGGGGCGCTGGCCGATCTGACCACGGCCATCGACCTCGGGCCCGACCACATCAGCTGGTACCAGCTCACCCTGGAGCCGGGCACGGCCTTCGGCCGCACCCCGCCGCCGGACTGTCCCGACGAGGAGGCCCTGGCGGCCATCCAGGAGGCGGGGGAAGAGCGGCTGACCGCGGCCGGCTTCCGCCCCTACGAGGTCTCCGCCTGGGCCCGGGGGGCGCCGGACGCCTCCGGGCTGCCGCGCGGGCGCTGCGAGCACAACCTCAACTACTGGCGCTTCGGCGACTACCTGGGGATCGGCGCCGGCGCCCACGGCAAGCTCACCGATCCGGCGGCGGGCACCATCACCCGGCGCGAACGCCGCCGCCAGCCACAGGCCTACCTGGAGCTCGGCGGCGGCGACGCCACCCTGGCC
>CAZGJO010000050.1:0-6938 GCA_964525685.1 uncultured Ectothiorhodospiraceae bacterium
AGCCCGAGGCCGAACCGGAGCCCGAGGCCGAACCGGAGCCCGAGGCCGAACCGGAGCCCGAGGCCGAACCGGAGCCCGAGGCCGAACCGGAACCGGACCTGGAAGCCGAGCCGGAGCTGGAGGCCGAATCAGAGCAGGAGGCCGAGCCGACGGCCGAAGTAGAGCCCGAGGCCGAAGCGGAATTTTCGGCCATTGAAACCGGTCCCCGGGATCTGGACGCCGAGCTGGAAGCGCTGTTCGAAGAGGACGAGCCCCTGATCGATCTCGAGGAGACCGGGGATCTCGACGACCTGGAGGACGCGGCACGGGAGATCCTGGAAGGTACCGATTCCGAAAGCGGGTACGGCGAGCTACCAGTGGATCCGGATGAGCCCATCGAGCACGTGATGGGCAGTGAACCTGCAACCCCGGAACCCGAAGCTCCTGAAGAGACGGCCGGCCAGGGTGGAACGATCCCGGTCGAGGACGAGATCAGCAACTGGCTCAAGGAAACGGAAGAGCTCAAGGAAACGGAAGAGGAACAGGCGGTTGCCGAGGATGAAGGGGATGGCGTCGCCTCCGAACCGGTCACGGAAATGCCGGACGAGGCGCCGTATACACCGGAAGCGCGGGAGGATCCGGTTTCTGAAACGGAACCCGCGGCAGAAACCGCAAGCCGGGATACCGAGCTCGAGGAGACCCCGGAAGCGGGGACCTTCGAGGTCAACGAAGGCGCCGGGGAAGAGGTGCCGGTGGAGGAGGAGATCGATTCGCTTCTCTCCGAAGGCCTTGACGAGTTCGAGCCCGAAGCCGACGCTCTTGCGGAGCCGGAGCCGGAGCCGGAGCCGGAGCCGGAGCCGGAGCCGGAGCCGGAGTCGGAGCCGGAAGCGGCGCCCGAGCCGGTGTTCGACGAAGAGCCCGATCTCGACATCGATCCGGAGCCGGGCTACAACCCCTTCGAGCCCGACGAGGACGAGGCGGTGGGCCTCCAGCCCCTGGAAGAGGACGAGCATGCCGCCCTCGACGAGTTCGAGGACGACGTGACCGACCTGCTCAACGATGTCGACGAGGTCGGTATCCGGCTGGATCTGGCGCGCGCCTACGCCGACATGGGCGACGCCAAGGGCACGCGCTCCATCCTCCAGGAGGTGCTGGAGAACGGGAGCGAAGAGCAGAAGGCCGAGGCCCGGACCATCATGGAACAGCTGGATGACTGAGGCCGCCGCCGCACGCCGGTGCTGATGCCGCGTCCCGGAGGGTGTCCGTGCACGCCGTGATCCGCATCGTCGTCTTCCTGATCCTGGCCGTGGGCATGGCCAGCGGCCGTCCCGGCGCCGTGGTCGCCGGGGGGGGCCTGATCCTGCTTGCCCATCCACTGACGGCGGCCCGTTTCGCCCCGGCCTGGACCGTCATCGCCCGGCTGAAATGGCTCGTTCTGGCCCTGGCCGTCTTCTATCTGTGGGGGACGCCCGGGGTCTACCTCTGGCCGGAGTGGGGTGGCTGGTCGCCGACCCGGGAAGGGCTGGCGGAGGGCGCCCTGCGCCTCGGTGCCCTGCTGACCGTGGCCCTCGCGGCGAGCCTGCTGATGCAGAAGACCGAACTCCCCGATCTTATCGCCGCCCTGGCGTGGCTGGCACGCCCCCTGGCCCCGCTGGGGCTCGACCCGGATCGCCTCGCCGTGCGGCTGTTGCTGGTGGCATCGTGGGCCACCGCCGCGCAGGGGGCGACGAGCCCAGCGACCCCTTCCGGTCAGGATGCGCCGCCGCTGCGACCGCCGCAGGAGGAACCGGGGGAGGGGGGGCGCCTGCGCCGGCTCGCCGAGCGGGCGGTAGCCCACCTCCGCGCGACCCTGGACTGGGCCGAGGCGCAGCCGGCGCGGACGCTGACCCTGCCCGCCGTACAGTGGCCGCCGCTGTCCCAGTGGCTCTGGCCGCTGGCCCTGGCCGCGCTGCTGGGGTGGGCGGCAACCGGAGACTTCCAGCAACCATGAACGAACAGGAGAACCCCGCAAAGGCGGCGCCCACCCGCTGGGCGGCCCTGGTGGAGTACGACGGCAGCGAATTCCGCGGCTGGCAGACCCAGAGCGGTGAACCCACCGTACAGGAGGCCGTGGAGCGGGCGCTGACTCGGGTGGCCGACCACCCCGTCACCGTCCAGTGCGCCGGCCGCACCGACAGCGGCGTCCACGCCACCGGCCAGGTCATCCACTTCGATACCACCGCCGAGCGGGACAGCGAGGCGTGGGTTCGCGGCGGCAACGCCAACCTGCCGAAGGCGGTGGCGCTGCACTGGGCGGTTCCGGTCGAGCCCGACTTCCACGCCCGCTTCAGTGCTACCGCCCGGCGCTACCACTACGTGATCCACAGCCGTCCGGTGCGCTCCACCTACCTGGCCCATCGCACCAGCTGGACCCACCGCGCGCTGGACACCGAGCGCATGGCCATCGCCAGCCACCACCTGCTCGGCACCCACGACTTCAACGCCTATCGCACCGTGGCCTGTCAGGCACCCAACCCGGTGCGCACCATCCACACCCTCAACGTCCAGCGGCGGGGGCGCCTGATCATGCTGACCATCGAGGCCAACGCCTTCCTCCACCACATGGTCCGCAACATCGCCGGGGTGCTCATGGCCGTGGGTGCCGGCGAGGCGGATACCGACTGGCCGCGGCAGGTCCTGGAGAGCCGGGATCGCACCCAGGGGGGTGTCACAGCACCGCCGGGCGGCCTCTACCTCACCGGTGTCCGGTATCCGGCAACGTTCGGCCTGCCCCCCATCCCGTCCCTGGAGGAGCCCGACTACCACCCCCTCCAGGATGGCTAGGCGTTTCGGGCGCCCTCTGGTAGCCTAGTGCGGCTATGCGCACACGCTGCAAGATCTGCGGGCTGACCCGCGTGGACGACGCCCTCGCGGCGGTGGAGGCCGGGGCCGACGCCATCGGGCTGGTCTTCCATCCGGAAAGCCCCCGCGCCGTGACGCCGGAGACCGCCGCCGACATCGTCGCCGCCCTGCCGCCCTTCGTTACCGTGGTGGGCCTGTTCGTCGACCCGACGCCGGAGCGGATGGAAGAGATCCTCGCCCGGGTGGCGCTGGATCGGCTGCAGTTCCATGGCGACGAGTCGGCCGCCTTCTGTCGGCGCTGGCAGCGGCCCTGGATCAAGGCGCTGCGCATGGCACCGGGGCTGGATCCGCGCGCGGCCATGGCGGTCTGGCCCGACGCCGCCGGCTTCCTGCTGGACGCCTACCATCCGGAGCGGGCCGGCGGCACCGGCGAGCGTTTCGACTGGGCGCGTGTGCCGTCCGACCCGCCGCGGCCGATCATCCTCGCCGGCGGCCTCGAACCGTCCAATGTCGGCGAGGCGGTGGCGCGGGTCCGGCCATGGGCCGTGGATGTGAGCTCCGGTGTCGAGGCGGCGCCGGGAGAGAAGGATCCGGCCCGCATGACGGCCTTCATCAACGAGGTGGAACGTGTCTGATTCGAATCGTGCGGCGGCCATGGACTGGGCTGCCTATCCCGACGCCCGGGGCCATTTCGGCCCCTACGGCGGCTGCTTTGTCTCCGAGACCCTCATCGAGCCGCTGGACGCCCTGCGCGCGGCCTGGGACGAGACCCTTGACGACACGGCGTTCTGGGCCGGTCTGCAGGCCGATCTGCGCGATTACGTGGGCCGGCCGACGCCGCTCTATCTGGCCGAGGGGCTGACCGCCGAGATCGGCGGGGCGCGGATCTACCTCAAGCGCGAGGATCTGGCCCATACCGGGGCCCACAAGATCAACAACACCGTCGGCCAGGCGCTGCTGGCCAAACGGCTGGGCAAGACCCGGATCATCGCCGAGACCGGCGCCGGTCAGCACGGCGTGGCCACGGCCACCGTGGCCGCCCGGCTGGGGCTGGAGTGCGTGGTCTACATGGGCGCGGCGGATGTCGAGCGCCAGGCCGCCAATGTCTATCGCATGCGCCTGCTCGGCGCACGGGTGGTGGCGGTGGAGTCGGGTACCCGGACGTTGAAGGATGCCCTCAACGAGGCCATGCGCGACTGGGTCACGCGGGTCGACGACACCTTCTACATCATCGGCACGGTGGCCGGGCCGCATCCCTATCCGGCCATGGTGCGCCACTTCCAGGCGATCATCGGCTGCGAGGCGCGCGAGCAGATCCAGGAGAAGACCGGGCGGCTGCCGGACGCCCTGGTGGCCTGCGTCGGAGGGGGATCCAACGCCATCGGGCTGTTCCACCCCTTCCTCGACGATACCGATGTGGCGCTCTACGGTGTCGAGGCCGGGGGGCACGGAGTTGCCAGCGGCGAGCATGCGGCGCCGCTGAACGCCGGTCGCCCGGGGGTCCTGCACGGCAACCGCACCTATCTGATGGAGGACGAGGACGGCCAGATCGCGCCGACCCACTCCATCTCCGCCGGCCTCGACTACCCCGGGGTCGGGCCCGAGCACGCCTGGCTCAAGGACATCGGCCGCGCCCACTACGTCACCATCGACGACGACGAGGCCATCGCCGCCTTCCATCGGCTGAGCCGGACCGAGGGGATCCTGCCGGCGCTGGAATCGAGCCACGCCCTGGCCTATGCCGAGAAGCTGGCGCGGGAGCTGGGCCCCGACGGGGTGATCGTCGCCAATCTCTCCGGGCGCGGGGACAAGGACATCGCCACCGTGGCGCGACTGGAGGGGATCGAGCTATGAGCCAGGAGCGCCTGCAGGCCCGCTTCGATGAACTCCGGGGAGCGGGGCGCACGGGGCTGATCCCGTTCATCACCGCCGGTGATCCGACGCCGGGGACCACCGTGCCGCTGATGCACGCCCTGGTCGCCGCCGGCGCCGATGTGCTGGAACTCGGCGTGCCGTTCTCCGATCCCATGGCCGACGGGCCGGTGATCCAGAAGGCGCACGAGCGCGCTCTGGCCGGCGGCATGGGCGTGCGCCGGGTGCTGGAGCAGGTGGCCGAGTTCCGGCGCACCGATCCGCCCCCCCCGGTGGTGCTCAGGGGCTATCTGACGCCGGTGGAGGCCATGGGGTATGCGACCTTTGCCGAGGCGGCGGTGGCCGCCGGGGTGGACGGGCTGCTGGTCGTGGATCTGCCGCCGGAGGAGGCCGAGGAGGTGCTGCCGGTCTTCCACGAGCACCATCTGGCGCCCATCTTCCTGGTCTCGCCCACCACGACGTCGGAGCGCATGGCGGTGGTCTGTCGTCATGCGCGCGGTTTCATCTACTATGTGGCCATCAAGGGGGTGACCGGTGCCGGCGGCGACGGCCCGGATGTCGCGGACCTGCGTGGCCGGCTGGCGATGGTTCGCGGCGAGACGGCGCTGCCGGTGGGTGTCGGGTTCGGTATCAAGGATCCCGCCTCGGCGGCCGCTGTGGGAGGCGTGGCCGACGCCGTCATCGTCGGCAGCGCGCTGGTTCGCCGCATCGAAGAGCAGGCCGCCGAGCCGGAGACCATCCCGGAGACGGTGGCCGCCGATCTGGGCGCCATGCGCGCCGCCCTGGACAGTGCCGGTCACAAAGACTAAGCGAGGTTGAGCATGAGCTGGTTCCGAAACCTGTTGCCCTCCAAGATCCGGACGCACCATATGGAAAAGGCGAACAAGAACAAGGTGCCCGAGGGGCTGTGGACCATGTGTCCCGGCTGCAATGCGACGCTCTATCGCCCGGAGCTGGAGCGCAACGACGACGTCTGCCCCAAGTGCGACCACCACATGCGCATCGGTGCGCGGAAGCGGCTGGATCTCTTCCTCGACAACGAGGGCCGCGAGGAGATCGCCGGCGGGCTGGAACCGGTGGACGCCCTGAAGTTCCGCGACAGCAAGAAGTACAAGGATCGC
Source organism: uncultured Ectothiorhodospiraceae bacterium (assembly GCA_964525685.1). Lineage (GTDB taxonomy): Bacteria > Pseudomonadota > Gammaproteobacteria > Thiohalospirales > Thiohalospiraceae > Thiohalospira. The sequence continues at coordinate 5,814 of CAZGJO010000050.1, forward strand.
CTCTCCCAGGCCCAGAAGGCCACCGGTGAGAAGGACGCGCTGGTGGTCATGCGCGGTCAGCTGCAGGGGCAGCCGGTGGTGGCCGCGGCCTTCGAGTTCAGCTTCATGGGCGGTTCCATGGGCTCGGTGGTGGGCGAGCGCTTCGTGCGCGCGGTGGAGACCGCCATCCAGCACCGCTGCCCGCTGGTCTGTTTCTCCGCCAGTGGCGGGGCGCGGATGCAGGAGGCGCTCTTCTCGCTGATGCAGATGGCCAAGACCAGCGCCGCGCTGGCGCGCCTGCGTCGCCACCGCCTGCCGTTCGTCTCGGTGCTGACCGATCCCACCATGGGCGGGGTGTCGGCGAGCCTGGCGATGCTGGGGGATGTCCACGTGGCGGAGCCGGAGGCGCTCATCGGCTTCGCCGGGCCGCGGGTCATCGAGCAGACGGTGCGCGAGACCCTGCCCGAGGGCTTCCAGCGCAGCGAATTCCTGCTCGAGCACGGGGTGGTCGATCTCATCGTCGACCGGCGCGAGATGCCGGCACGTCTGGGCCGCCTGCTGGCGACGCTGACCCATCAGCCGGCGCCCGCCAGCAGCGCCTGACAGCCCACCCGCCGGTGCGCTTTACCCGCCTCGACGACTGGCTGGCCTGGCAGGAGACCCTGCATCCCAGGGCCTGGGATCCGGGTCTGGAGCGGCTCGGCCGGGTGGTGGCGGGGCTCGGTCTGGCACGTCTGCCGAGTACCGTGATCATGGTCGCCGGGACCAACGGCAAGGGCTCGGTCGTTGCGCTGCTCGAGGCCATCTACCGGGCCGCCGGCTATTCCACCGGCGCCTTCACTTCCCCCCATATCCATCGCTACAACGAGCGCCTGCGGCTGGATGGCGAGCCGGCGAGTGATGCCGCTTGGATCACCGCCTTCGATCGGGTGGACCGCGCCCGGGCGGGCGATTCGCTGAGCTATTTCGAGTTCAACACCCTCGGGGCCCTGGACATCCTCGCCCGTGAAGCGCCGGATGTGGCGCTGCTGGAGGTCGGGCTCGGCGGGCGGCTGGACGCGGTGAATGCCACCACCCCGGATGCGGCGGTGATCACCACCGTGGATCTCGACCATCAGGCGTGGCTGGGCGAGGACCGCGAGGCCA
>CAZGJO010000050.1:6948-11415 GCA_964525685.1 uncultured Ectothiorhodospiraceae bacterium
CATCGTCGGGGACCCGGACCCGCCGGCCCGCGTCCTCGAGCGGGCGCGGGAACTCGAGGCGCCGCTGTTGCGCACGGGCGTCGATTTCGGGGCCGGGGAGGCGGAGACCGGCTGGCGCTGGTGGGGGCGCAGGGTCCGGGAGGAGCTTCCGGAGCCGGGGCTGGCCGGTGTGATCCAGCGCCAGAACGCTGCCACCGCTCTGGCGGCCGTGACCGCGCTGGAGGACGCCTTGCCGGTGGCCGATGCGGCGGTGGCGACCGGTCTGGCGGGTGCTCGGTTGCCGGGGCGGTTCGAACGCCGGCCGGGACCGGTCCCGCTGATCCTGGATGTGGCCCACAACCCCCAGGCCACCGGCGCCCTGGCCGCCGGGTTGCAGGCGGAGCCGTGCGCCGGCCGCACCCTGGCCGTGGTGGCGATGCTGGGTGACAAGGCCGCCGCACCGGCCCTGGCCCCGCTGGCGGGGGTGGTCGATAGTTGGTTCCCGGCGGCCCTGACCGGGTTTCGTGGCCGCACCGCCACCGACATGGCCGCCGCCATCCATGAGGCCACGGCCGGGACGGCGCGGGTCGGTCTGGATCCGGCGGAGGAGCCGGCGCCGGCTGAGGCCCTGGCGCGTGCCCGCGCCGCCGCCGGGCCGGAGGATCGCATCGTCGTCTTCGGATCGTTTCAGACGCTGGCCCGGGCCCTGCCCGAATAGGTCACCCCTGTTATACTGCCGCCATGAATGAGAGCCGACTGAAGCAGCGCCTGGTGGGCGCCGCCGTTCTGGTGGCGCTGGGGGTGATCTTCATCCCGATGCTGCTCAGCGGCCCCGATCCGCTGGACGAGCTGGTGGTCCGCGATACCGTACCCGAGCGACCGAGTGAGCGCCGCCGCGAGGAGGTGACCCTCAGCGACCCGCCGGAGCGGCCGGAGGTGCCGGAAGTGGCGGCGGTTCCGGTGGACGAACATGTCGCCGACGGGGGGGGCGAGGACGACGCACTGCCACCGCCCCGCCTCGGGGCCGGCGGGCGTCCGGGGGAGGCCGAGCCGGAGGCCGGCGAAGCGGTCGATGCCGCCCCCGAGGAGACGGTGGCCGCGGAGGCGCCGGACCCCGACGAAGACGGGCGCGATGGCGCGGCGGACGATGTGACCGAGCCGCCCGACGAGGCCGAGGCGGCGATCCCCGAGGGGCAGACCCATGCCTGGTCGGTGCAGGTCGGCAGCTTCAGCGAGCGCGGCAATGGCAAGGCCCTGCGGGACCGTCTGCGCGACAGCGGCTTTTCGGCCTATGTGGAGCGTCGCGAGAGCGACGGCGGTGCCGTCTACCGGGTCCGGGTCGGCCCGGTCATGGAGCGCGAGGCCGCCGACGAACTGCGTCTGGACATCCACGAGGAGTCGGGAGTGCGCGGCATGGTCATGCGCCATTCCATCGACTGATCGTCATCCCGCGTTCATGTTAGTATCACCCTTTATCGCCACCGGGCCGGGTCCGGGAATCTCGACATGATCTGGGCGGATCTCGTAATCCTCGTCATCGTCGCCGTCTCGGCGATCATCAGTCTCGTGCGCGGCTTCGTGCGCGAATCCATCTCCCTGGCGGTCTGGATCCTCGCTTTCTGGGTGGCGCTGGGCTTTTCCGAGCCCCTGGCGCGCTGGCTCTCCAGCTATATCACGATGCCCTCGGCGCAGCTCACCGTGGCCTTCCTGTTCCTCTTCGTGACCACCCTGGTGCTCGGGGCGCTGGTGAACAACCTGATGGTGCAGCTCGTCCACCGCACCGGGCTGTCCGGGACCGACCGGGCCATCGGCATGCTCTTCGGCGTGGCGCGCGGTGTGGTGCTGGTGGCGGTCCTGGTCTTCCTGGCCGGGCTGACACCGATGCCGCAGGATCCCTGGTGGCAGGCGTCTCTCTTCATCGGGTATCTGGAGCCGTTCGCCATCTGGATGCGCGACTGGCTCCCCGAGGATGCCGCGGAACATTTCCAGTTCATCACCCGCCAGTCCGAATGGCTGGACTGAGGCGGACAATCCTTTCGTCGTTACCAGGAGGTGGCAAACGGCCATGTGTGGCGTAATCGGTATGGTGGCCCGTTCCCCCGTGAACCAGGCCCTGTTCGACGGTCTGACGGTCCTGCAGCATCGCGGTCAGGACGCGGCCGGCATCGTGACCTGCGACCAGGGGCGGCTCTATCTGCGCAAGGACAACGGCCTGGTGCGGGATGTCTTCCACACGCGCCACATGATGCAGCTGAAGGGCAACATGGGCATCGGCCATGTGCGCTACCCCACGGCGGGCAACTCGTCGAGCACCGCGGAGGCGCAGCCCTTCTACGTCAACAGCCCGTACGGCATCACCCTGGCGCACAACGGCAACCTGACCAACATGGAGGCGCTCAAGGAGGAGCTCTTCCGTGAGGACCAGCGCCACATCAACACCGATTCCGATTCCGAGGTGCTGCTCAACGTCCTTGCCCACCAGCTGCAGAGCCGAGGCAAGCTCGCCATCGAGCCGGCGGACGTCTTCGATGCCGTGGCGGCGGTCCACCAGCGCTGCCGGGGGGCCTATGCGGCGGTGGCGATGCTCACCGGCTTCGGCGTCATCGGCTTCCGCGATCCCCACGGGATCCGGCCGCTGGTGGTGGGGCGGCGACGCGACAACGGGGCGGATGAGTACATCATCGCCTCGGAGAGCGTGGCGGTGAACGTCCTCGGTTTCGAGGTGGTCCGCGACGTGGCGCCGGGCGAGGCGGTGGTGATCACCGAGGACGGCCAGCTGCACACCCGTCAGTGCGCGGAGAACCCGGAACTGACCCCGTGCCTGTTCGAACATGTCTACTTCGCCCGGCCCGACTCCTTCATCGACGGGATCTCGGTCTACAAGGCGCGGCTGCGCATGGGCGAGAAGCTGGCGGCGAAGATCGCGCGCGAGCATCCGGACCACGACATCGATGTGGTCATCCCGATCCCCGACACCAGCCGCACCTCGGCGCTGGAGCTCTCCAACCACCTCGGTCTGACCTATCGCGAGGGCTTCATCAAGAACCGCTACATCGGGCGCACCTTCATCATGCCGGGGCAGACCCAGCGCAAGCGCTCGGTGCGCCAGAAGCTCAACGCCATCGACCTGGAGTTTCGCGGCAAGAACGTGCTGCTGGTGGACGACTCCATCGTCCGCGGGACCACCTCCCGTCAGATCGTGGAGATGGCGCGCGACTGCGGGGCGCGCAAGGTCTACTTCGCCTCGGCGGCGCCGCCGGTACGCTATCCCAATGTCTACGGCATCGATATGCCGGCGGTCTCCGAACTCATCGGCGCCGGGCGCAACGAGGAGGCCATCGCCGAGGCCATCGGGGCCGACTGGCTGGTCTACCAGGACCTGACCGACCTGGAAGAGACGGCCCGTGAAGGCAACCCCGGCATCAAGCGCTTCGAAGCGTCCTGCTTCTGCGGGGAATACGTCACCGGCGATGTGACCCCGGCCTATCTGGACGAGCTCGAGGCGCGGCGCAACGACGACGCCAAGCAGGGGCGGGAGATGGGTGACGACAACGAGGTGGTGGATCTGCACAACAGCCGTTGACGGGTCGGTTGCCGGTTCCATCAGAATGTCTTGATTTGGTAGTACGGGGCAAGGAGGTCCATCATCTGAACCATGCGGCCACGGGCCGCCACGACGATCGGCCCCGGGCCGGCGGAGAAGACGGTGAGTCACGATTTCGACCCTTCGGAGTGGGAACTGGATACCCTGGCGGTGCGCGCCGGCCAGCGGCGGACCGGCGAGGCCGAGCAGTCGGAACCCATCTTTGCCACCTCCAGCTATGTCTATGACAGCGCCGCCCAGGCGGCGGCGCGCTTCGCCGGGGATGAGCCCGGGAACATCTACTCGCGCTTCACCAACCCGACGGTGCGCACCTTCGAGGAGCGGCTGGCGGCCATGGAGGGGGCCGAGCGGGGCGTGGCCACCGGCTCGGGCATGGCGGCCATCCTCGCCACCTGCCTCGGCCTGCTCAACGCCGGTGACCACATCGTCGCCTCCCGGGGGTTGTTCGGGTCCACCGTGTCGCTGTTCGACAAGCACCTGAGCCGGTTCGGCATCACCACCACCTATGTCGCCCCGACGGATCCGGCCGAGTGGGCGGCGGCGGTCCGCGACGAGACGCGGCTGCTCTTCCTGGAGACCCCGACCAATCCGCTCACGGAGGTGGCCGACATCGCGGCCATCGCCTCGGTGGCGCGGGAGCACGGGGTTCTGCTGGCGGTGGACAACTGCTTCTGCACCCCGGTGCTCCAGCGACCGCTGGAGCTGGGGGCCGACATCGTCATCCACTCGGCGACCAAGTACATCGATGGCCAGGGGCGCGCCGTGGGCGGCGCGGTGGTCGGGCGCGAGACCGAGATGGAGCACGTCCACACCTTCCTGCGTACCGCCGGGCCGAGCCTGAGCCCGTTCAATGCCTGGATCTTCCTCAAGGGGCTGGAGACCCT
>CAZGJO010000051.1:0-11353 GCA_964525685.1 uncultured Ectothiorhodospiraceae bacterium
GGATCCGCCGGGAGAGCCGGCGCGGGGTCGTCGTCCCGGCCGCCACCCGCCAGGTGGCCGCGTGGAGCGCGACGGTCCCCCCGCGTCGACCGTGGCCGCGCGCGATCCCGTGGAAGATGCGCGTCTCCGGTGTGCCGTCGTCGGGGTCCCGGTGTTCCCCGCCGTGGACGAGCCGATAGTAGCCCCGCTTGGTTTCGGTGGCGTGTTCCCGCCACCAAGGGAGGTCACCGGCCCGCCAGTCCCGGCCGGCATGGAGGTCGAGGGCGGCCCGCTCGCTCAGGCCGCAGCCCGTCTGATCACAGGCACCAACCTCCAGCCGCGCGGCCAGATCCGCGGCGGCGCTCTCCAGCGCGGCGTCGGCGGTGTCACGCGCCCGCTGATGGTCGGCCGTGGCACTGACCAGCCGCTGTTGCAGTCGCAGCTCCTGCAGGGCGAGGGTGCCGGCGAGCCCGGTGGCGGCCAGCAGGATCAGCACGACCACCAGCACGGTGCCGCGTTGCCCGCTCACGGCGTCGCCCCCGCGCCGTTGGGCAGGAAGAAGGTCCGGGTGACGGCGCGCCGCAACCGCCCATCATCGTCCGCCCGCAGGGTGACCCCCTGTGCCGGCGATGCCCCGCCCAGAACGAATTCGCGCTCCATCTCCGGTTGCCCGGTAAGCAGTCGCTCGCTCCGGAACAGGAGCCCGATGCGCACCGCCACCACACGGCGGAAGTCGGCCTCGGCGGCGGTGACCAGACGCACACCGCCATCCTCGCGCACGGCGAACAGGACCTGGAGACTGTCCACCCCGCGAACCAGCGCCTCGGCCCGGTCGTCCTGGCGCCGGTAGAGCGCCGGCTCCCCGTCCACCTCGGTGGCGATGTAGTAGGCCACGGCGCTCACCGGCTGGACCACCGCGGCCCCGGGCGCCACCGTCCAGTCGGGATCCGCTGCGTGGCCCCAGTGGGCCGGGGCGTTGCCGTCCACGTGGGTGAGTACCAGCTCATCTCCCGTCGATCCCGGAAGGAGGGCCTGCGAGCCCACCCGGAAGACGCGTGCGCGCCGGCAATCGGAGAGCGCCGCGAAGTCATCGGGGCAGAGGCCGTCCAGACGCGGGTCATCGCCGCAGCCGGAGGGGGTGACATGGCCGGCGTGCAGATGGATCCGTTCCGCCTCCTTGGCGCGACTCAGCGGCCGGGGTCCGGCGCGGGCCCGCCGGATCAGCAGCAGGTCGCTGCCGGCGATGGCGCGCCCCTGCAGCTCGGCGGGCAGGGGTGGCTGGCGGCCGTGGGGTGGGTCGGCCAGGTCCACGGTGTCGCCCGGTGCGGTGCCCACCGCCTCGATGCCGCTGACCGCCGTGGTGAAGTCGTGGTAGGCGGAAGCGCCCGGAAGGGTGGTGTCCACTGCTCCCAGGGTCTCGACGCCCCCGCAGCCCAGATGCCCGGCGGCGGCCAGATCCCGCGCCAGGGTGGCCGCGGCGAAGCGGATGTTCTCCTGGATCCGCGCCTCCTCGCCCTGGAGGCGCAGCGCCGCACGGGTATCCAGCAACAGACCGGCAAGGCCGCCGAGGAGGACCCCGGTCACCGCCAGGGCCACCAGCAGCTCCAGCAGGGAGAAGCCGGACTGGCGCGCCCTGGCCGACGGCACGAGGCCAAAGCGGCATACCGTCATCATCGGGGAAGGGAGGCGGCGGCTCATGGGCGCAGCACCCGCCGCAGGCAGGTCGCCGGCGGGCAATCGTCGTCACCGGCCGGCGGCGTGCCCCGGGGTCTCCAGCGTAGCCGCAGCCGCCAGGCCGGACCGTCCGGCCGCAACCGGACAGTGGCGTCCGGCAGGGCGGTGGCCACCCGGGTCAGCCACTGCGCGCGGTCGAAGGCGGCCAGTTCCGCCGACGAGCAGGGGGCGGCGTGGCAGTCGGGCCCGCCGTGGGTCGGCTCGGCGGCCGCTTCCAGGGTGTAGTCGCCGGAGGGGTTCGCGCGCAGACGCGCCTCGATGTCCGCGGCCAGCTGCAGGGCGCGGGTCTGGTGGCCGGCCCGCTGCTGGCCCTCCAGGCTGTGGCCCTGCAGGGCCAGCAGGCCGAGCAGCCCGATGGCCAGCAGGGCCAGGGCCACCATGACCTCGATGAGGGAAAAGCCCCGGGACGGGGCGGTCGGTGTCCGTTCCATGGCACCCTGGGTTTCCGTCCGTTGGTAGTGTTTCAATCTGTCACGCCGCCGACGGGGATTCAAGGGGCGTGTTCTGGGCTACAATGCCGGGATGATCCGACTCAATGCACGCTCTCCACGAACGCCCTTCCTCGTCTGCCACGGCACCCCCGGGAGCCGCGTGTGACCGATTGCCTCATCATCGGCGGGGGACTGCTCGGCATGCTCACCGCCCGGGAACTGGTCGACGAGGGCCTCTCGGTGCGCATCCTCGAGCGCGGCGAGGTCGGCGCGGAGTCGTCCTGGGCCGGCGGCGGTATCCTCTCGCCCCTCTACCCGTGGCGCGCCCCCGATCCCGTGACCCGTCTGGCGACCTGGAGCCAGCGCCACTATCCGAAGCTGGTGGACAGTCTGCTGGCGGAGTCGCGGGTCGATGCCGAATGGGAGCCCACCGGCCTGCTGATCCTGGATACCGAGGAGGCCGCCGCCGCCCGCAACTGGTCCCGGGACCACGGGCAGCGTCTGGAGATGGTGGACGCTGCGGAGGTGGCCGAGCTGGAGCCCTCTCTGCGCCGGGGGGTGGAGCAGGCCCTCTGGCTGCCGGAGGTGGCCAACCTGCGCAATCCGCGCCTGGTACGCGCTCTGCGCGGCAGCCTGGACTACCGCCAGGTGCCCATCCACGAAGGGGTGAACGTCGAGGGCTGGCTGGTGGACGAGGGCCGCGTGCGCGGCGTGGTCACCGACGCCGGCGAATTCGAGGCGCCCCGCGTGGTGGTCGCCGGCGGCGCGTGGAGCGGCGGATTGCTGGCCGGTACCGGGGTCCATGCCCCGGTGCAGCCGGTGCGCGGGCAGATGGTGGTCTTCCGCGCTCCCCGGGGACGGGTGCGGCGCACCATGCTGCATCGCGATCACTACGTCATCCCGCGTCGCGACGGCCATGTGCTCGCCGGCTCCACGCTGGAGGAGGCCGGCTTCGACAAGTCCGTGACTGCCGAGGGGCAGCAGGCGCTGGTCCGGGCCGCCACGGAACTGGTCCCGGGGCTGTCGGAGTGCCCGGTGGCACACCACTGGGCGGGCCTGCGCCCGGGGAGCCCGGAAGGGGTGCCCTACATCGGCCCCCACCCCGCCATCGAGGGGGTTTTCCTGAACACCGGACACTTCCGCAACGGCGTGGTCATGGGGCCCGCTTCCGCGCGTTTGCTGGCGGATCTGATGCTGGCGCGCCGACCGGCCCTCGACCCGACACCCTACCTGCCGCGTCCACGGCGACCGGGTGAAAGCGTACATTGAGTGTGTTACGGCAGGAACTGGACTTGTTCAATCCTGGTTGGTATCTTCCGGCTGGACAGTCGCTGTACAGACATCCCGCGAGGCATCCATGCAGACACGGTCCGAAATCATCAATCGGCTCCACGGGCTGGGCATCAATCCGACGCGACAGCGCGTGAGCATCGCCGCCCTGATGCTCGCGGAGCATCAGCATCTCTCCGCCGATCAGGTGCTGGCGCGCGTGCGCGAGCAGGGTGGGCACGTCTCCAAGGCCACGGTCTACAACACCCTGTCGCTGTTCGCGGCCAAGGGGCTGCTGCGCGAGGTCATCGTCGATCCGACGCGGGTCTTCTATGACTCCAACACCACCGATCACCACCACATCTACAATGTCGACACCGGGGCCCTGAGCGACATCCCGGCGGAGCGCTTCGACATCCCGGAGCTGCCGAACCTGCCGCCGGACACCGTGGCCGAGGGTGTGGACGTCATCGTCCGGGTGCGCAACGCCTGAGGCGCCCCGTCACGAGCCTCCGGCGCGGGACATCGCCCGGTGCTGGATGCCGGGGGCGCCATTCGGTATACTCCCCGCTCCGTTTTTCCCCGCCGGCGTAGCTCAGTTGGTAGAGCAATCGATTCGTAATCGATAGGTCGGAGGTTCGACTCCTCTCGCCGGCACCATCTTCCCCGTTCCCGTCTAGTCGCCGGCCGGCTCCGCCACGCCGAGCGTCTCGCCGTTGGTATCCACGACGCGCACCTTGTGGAAGGTGGCGTGGGGCAGCCACGCCACCAGGCAGGGGTGGGTCAGCATCGGCGCGGTGACCGTCCCCGCCTCCGGTTCGCGGACCTCGACCTCCAGGGTCGCGATGCCGTCGGCGTCGATGGCCACCCGGGGCGTGTGCAGGTTCAGGCCGTAGCCGGTGGTGGGGCGGCGGCCGAGCTCCACCAGCACCACGCCCCGGCGCTCGAAGTCCATTTCCGGGAAGGCGTCGACGCTCTCCATGGCGTGGGCGTCCAGTTGCTGGTGCAGGGCCGTGTAGTCCGTCTCGTTACCGATCCAGCGGACCGCCGGGGAGCGATCGCGCGGTTCGCAGTTCAGCCCGACGTAGATTGTGCTCGCCGCCACCGGTGGCGGTGCAACACCCGCCTCGGGGGGCTCCGGGACGCCGGCGCAAGCGGCCAGCAGGAGCGGGGCCAGGAACAGGGCCGGGCGGATGCCGCGCAGGTGGTGCATGCTGAACCTCTCGAATGGACCGTGGGCCCATCATAACGCGCTTTTGCGAAGGTGTGCACAAGTCTGAAAGGCCGCCCATGGCCGCACGCGGCGAAAGACCGTAGACTGGGGTCGGTTGCCAGCGAAGGCACCGGAACCCCCGGCTTCATGAGACGGTCGATGCAATGAGCGGTGATATCCCTGTCAAGGAGGTCATCCACGACAACGTGCTCCAGTGCGCGCCGGAGGACACCCTGCGCGAGGTCGCCCGGCGCATGGCGGAACGGCGCTGTAGCTCCATCCTGGTGGTGGAGGATGGCGCGGCGGTGGGGATCTGGACCGAGCGCGACGCGCTGAAGGTGGACTTCACCGACGCCCGGGTGGTGGACCGCCCCATCGCCGAGTTCATGAGCACGCCGGTGAAGACCCTGCCCGGCGACACCCTGGTCAATGATGTCGCCATTCGCTTCAAGGAGGACGCCGTTCGCCACTACCTGGTGGTGGACGGCGACGGCGCCTCGCTGGGGATCATCAGCCTCACCGACGTGGTCCTCAACCAGTCCATCGAGCACTACCTCCACTTGCGCAACGTCGGCACCGTGGTCCAGCGTGAGCCGCCGCACATCCCGCCGGAGGCCGGCCTGGACGAGGCGGCCGAGGCCATTCGCCGCCACGGCATCGACGCGGTGGTGGTCATGGAGGCGGATGGCAGCGACCCCGGCATCCTCACCGAACGCGATCTGGTGCGTTATCTGGCCACCGAGGTCAACGGGGCCAGCGCCGGCGAGCTGGCCAGTCGACCGCTGCTCACCGTGCGTCACGACCGCAGCCTGTTCCACGTGCGCAACGTCATGGTGGAGGAGGGGGTCCGTCACATCGGCGTGGTGAACGCCGAGGACGAACTCCTGGGGCTGGTCGGGTTTGCCGATATCCTGACCAGCGTCGAGTTCGTCTACGTGCGCGAGCTGAAGACCGCGCTGCGGGAGCGCGACACCGCCCTGGAGACCTCGCGGGTCAATCTGCGTCTGGCGGAGAAGGTCATCGATGCCTCGCCGGACGGCGTGGTGATCACCGACGCCAACGCGGTCATCCAGTCGGTGAATCCGGCCTTTACCCGGCTCACCGGCTATCAGCCGGAGGAGGCCATCGGCAATACCCCGGCGATGCTCTCGTCCGGCCGCCACGGCCCCGAGTTCTACCGCGCCATGTGGCGGGCGCTGGAGCAGCGTGGCCAGTGGCAGGGCGAGATCTGGAACCGGCGCAAGAACGGCGAACTCTTCCCCGAACTGCTGACCATCACCGCCATCCGCGACGACCACGGCAACCTGACCAACTATGCCGCGCTCTTCTCCGACATCACCAAGCTCAAGGAGAACGAGGAGCGGGTCCGGCGGCTGGCCTACTACGACGCCCTGACGGATCTGCCCAACCGCCGTCTGTTCGAGGATCGGCTGGAGGTGGCGCTGGCCCAGGGGCACCGCTACGGCCACCTCCTGGCCCTGCTCTATGTCGATCTCGATCGCTTCAAGCGCATCAACGACACCCTGGGCCACGATGTCGGCGATCGCCTCCTGCAGCGGGTCACCGACGCCATGCGCGGGGTGCTGCGCGAAGGCGATACCCTGGCGCGCGTGGGCGGCGACGAGTTCGTCATCCTGCTGCCGGAGCTGGCGGAGACCCTGGACGCGGTGCGCGTGGCGCGTCGGCTGGTGGAGGTCCTGGGCGAGCCCTTCCACGTGGAGGGCCACGAACTCTTCGTGACCTCCAGCGTCGGTATCAGCTTCTATCCCATGGATGGCGACGACGGCGAGACCCTGCTGCACAATGCCGACAATGCCATGTATCGGGCCAAGGAGGTGGGGCGCAACAACTACCAGCTCTACACCGCCGAGATGAATGCCCGCAGCTTCCAGTCCCTGAACCTGGAGGCGCAACTGCGCCATGCGCTGACCCGCGGCGAGATGGCCTGCCACTACCAGCCGCTGGTGGATGCCCACAGTGGCGCGACCGTGGGCGCCGAGGCGCTGCTGCGCTGGCACCATCCGGAGATGGGCCCGGTGGCGCCGGCCGAATTCATCCCGCTGGCCGAGGAGAGCGGCCTCATCATCGACATCGGCGACTGGGTGGTTCGCAGCGTCTGCGCCCAGATCCGGGCGTGGCGCGACGCCGGTATCGCCACGGTGCCGATCAGCATCAACTTCTCCGCCCTGCAGTTTCGCCAGCCCCGGCCCCACGCCATGCTGGCCTCGGCCATGGACGAGTTCGGCATCGGGCCGGACGAGCTGGTACTGGAGCTCACCGAGAGCGTGATCATGAACGACCTCAGCGAGGCGGTGGGGCGGTTGCGGCGGATGCGCGATCTCGGCCTCGGCCTGGCCATCGATGATTTCGGTACCGGCTACTCGTCACTGGCCTATCTGCGCCGGTTCCCCATCACCGCGCTGAAGGTGGACCAGTCCTTCGTGCGCGCCCTGCCCAGCAGCGAGGAGGACGCGGCCATCATCGAGACGGTGGTCGGGCTCGGGCGGAGCCTGGGGCTCACGGTGATCGCCGAGGGGGTGGAGGAGCCGGAGCAGCGGGATATCCTCAGCGGACTCGGCTGCCATCGGTTCCAGGGGTTCCTCTACGGCAAGGCGGTGCCGCCGGCCGAATTCGCCCACGCCTTCCTGGACTGAGTCCGACGGCTCAGGCGCCCTCCAGGTCGTCGAAGCCCATGGAGAGGTCCAGGGCCCGGATGTCCTTGGTCAACGCCCCCACCGAGATGGCATCGACCCCCGTTTGAGCCACACGGGCCACCCGTTCGCGGTCCATGTTCCCGGAGGCCTCCAGGAAGACGCGGCCATCGGCGATGGTGACGGCCTCGCGCAGGGTCTCGTCGTCCATGTTGTCCAGCAGGATCCGTTCGGCGCCGGCGTCCATGGCCTCGCGCAGCTGGTAGAGGCTCTCCACCTCGACCTCCATGGGGAGCTCCGGGTGGCGGTGGTGGACGCGGGTCACCGCCTCGGGGATGGAGCCGGCGGCGGCGATGTGGTTCTCCTTGATCAGTACGGCGTCGCCCAGCCCCATGCGGTGGTTGGTTCCGCCGCCGCAGCGCACCGCGTATTTCTGCGCCAGGCGCAGGCCCGGCAGGGTCTTGCGGGTGTCCAGGATGGCCACGTCGGTTCCGGCGACGGCGTCGACATAGGTGCGCGTCAGGGTCGCCGTGGCCGACAGGGTCTGGAGGAAGTTCAGGGCGGTGCGCTCGCCGGTCACCAGCGCACGGGCCGGGCCGTAGAGGCGGCAGAGCAGGGTGCTGGGCTGGACCCGCTGACCCTCCGCCACCGACCATTCAAGGGTGATGCGCTCGTCCAGCGCGGCGAAGACCGCCTCCACCCAGGGGCGTCCGGCGATGACGCCGCGATCGCGGCTGATGATCCAGGCGCCGGTCCAGGCGTCCGCCGGGATCGCCTCGGCGGTGACGTCGCCCGCGGGGGCCAGGTCCTCGTCCAGCGCGGCGCGGGCCTGACGCTGGATGGCGTCGGCGGTTTCGGCGTTCGACATCGTCATGGCGGCGGCTCCGTGGTGGCGTTCGGGTTCAGTCCCGTCGAGGGGGCTGGCGCAGGGTCAGGGTAGTATCGCGCTGCTCAAGTTCCAACTGTTGCAGGACGCTCATCCCCAGCAGGATGGTGTCGTCGTCCATGTAGGGGTTGAGGCTGGCGCGCACGTCGCGCAGGGCGATGGTCCCGAGACGCAGCTCGTCCAGCTCCGTGGCGTGGGCCTGGATGCGGCCGCTGGCGGTCTGGTAGGTCACGGTGCGGCCGCGCCGCAGGCCGATGTCCTCACCGATGTGGGCGGGAATGGAGACGTCACTGGCACCGGTGTCAACCATGAAGACCACCTCGTGGCCGTTGATGGTCCCCTCGGCGAGATAGTGGCCCTGGCGGTTGCGCTCCAGGGTGACCTCGCGCGCGCCGGCGTCGGTGACCTGGCCGGTGACGCCGAGGTTGGGGTTCCGCTCGCGGCCGAGGTGGCTCTCGAAGGCATAGGTCAGCAGTCCCAGGGCGAGGAGCCAGGCGGCGATCATCATCCCGAGCCCCAGGCGATTGCCGGGACCTGTGCGTGAAGTGGAGGCCATGGGCTGTATTATTGCAGAGGGACCGATTAGGGTATAGGCGGGCCCGGCGGGAGCATGGCGGTGGAGGCAGAACTTTCGGGGAAGCGGACAACGGCGGCGAGAGGTGGCGGGGGGCCGGTTCTGGCCGCCGACGGGCGCTGGTTCGATGGTGCCCGGATCGTGCCGTCGCCCCATCGGGAACCGCGCCCCGAAGGGATCGCCGTGGACCTGCTGGTGGTCCACGGCATCAGCCTCCCCGCCGGCAGTTTCGGCGGCCCGTGGGTGGAGGCGCTGTTCACCGGCACGCTGGACACCGACGCCCATCCCGATTTCGCCCCACTGACCGGGCTGCGCGTCTCCAGCCACCTGTTCATCCGCCGCGACGGGGAGCTGGTGCAGTTCGTCGCTCTGGACGAGCGGGCGTGGCACGCCGGGGTCTCGTCGTTCGATGGGCGTGACAACTGTAACGATTTCGCCATCGGCATCGAGCTGGAAGGGACCGATACGGTACCCTACACGGACAGGCAGTACCGGATGCTGGCTCGCGTCGCACACCAGATAATGGATGCGTGGCCGGCGATAACCGGGGACCGGCTGGTCGGTCACGCCGATATTGCCCCGGGGCGCAAGACGGATCCCGGGCCCGCGTTCGACTGGCACCGCTTCCGCGGTCTTCTGCAAGGACAGGGAGGAAACTAGGGTGACGCGTGCATTGTGGTCGATCGTGGCCCCCTTTGCGGGGAGTCTGCGCGACCTCTTCCCCATCGTGCTGGTGGTCGGCCTGTTCCAGGCGCTGGTGATCCGCCAGCCGATCCCCGAGGTGGCCGCCATCCTCATCGGGGCCCTGATGATCATCATCGGTCTGACCCTGTTCATTCGCGGCCTGGAGATGGGGCTCTTCCCGCTGGGCGGGGCCATGGCGCACGCCTTCGCGCGCAAGGGCAGCGCCTTCTGGCTGTTCACCTTCGCCTTCGCCCTGGGCTTCGGGACCACCATCGCCGAACCGGCGCTGGTGGCGGTGGCCGGAGAGGCGGCCGCCACCATGGCGCGCGGCGGCCTCATCGAGGCGAGCGAGGCTGCAGAGGAGGCCTATGCGTTGCGCCTGCGCTATGTCGTGGCCGCGGCGGTGGGAAGCGCGGTGGTGCTTGGTGTGCTGCGTATCGTCAAGGGGTGGCCGCTGCACTATCTGGTGATTACCGGCTACGTGATCGTGGTGCTGATCACCCCCTACGCGCCGGAGACCATTGTCGGCATTGCCTATGATGCGGGCGGGGTGACCACGTCCACCATCACTGTACCGTTGATCACCGCCCTCGGCGTCGGCCTGGCCACCAGCATCGAAGGTCGCAACCCGATCCTCGATGGCTTCGGCATCATCGCCTTCGCCTCGGTGATGCCGATCATCTTTGTGCTGACCTTCGGGATGTTCGTATGAGTGCCATCGTCAACGAACTGCTCGACACCCTGTGGGGGACCCTGCGCGATGTTTTCCCCATCGCCGTGATACTGTTTGTCTTCCAGTTCCTGGTACTGCGCAAGCGCGTGGCCAATCTGGGACGCGTGCTGCTGGGGTTCGGCTACGTGATCCCGGGGCTGACCTTCTTCCTGGCGGGTCTGGAGCAGGCGCTCTTCCCGCTGGGTGATCTGATGGCGCGCCAGCTCACCGATCCCGCCTTCATTACGGGGATGGCGGATGCCACCGCCGAGACCCTGAAATGGCACGACTATTACTGGGTCTATCTGTTCGCCCTGGCCATCGGGTTTGCCACCGCCATCGCCGAACCGGCGCTCATCGCCGTTGCCCTGAAGGCCAGCCAGGTCTCCGGTGGCGTGGTTACCGCCTGGGGCCTGCGCGTCGCGGTGGGGCTGGGGGCCGGCCTCGGCATCGCTGTGGGGGCCCTGCGCATCGTTACCGGGGTTCCGCTGGGGTATGTGGTGATGGCGGCCTATGTCCTGGTGATCATCCAGACCTTCCGGGCGCCGCGCGCCATCATCCCGTTGGCCTATGATTCGGGCGGGGTGACCACCTCCACGGTAACGGTACCCATCGTGGCCGCCCTGGGACTGGGGCTGGCCAGCACCATCCCGGGCCGGGACCCCCTCATCGACGGGTTCGGCATGATTGCCACAACCTGTCTGTTCCCTATCATTACGGTCATGACCTATGCGCAGATCGGGCAGTGGCGTGCCCGGCGCCGCGAGGCCCGCGAACAAGCCGCAAGGAGTTGATGCCATGCATTTCAAGTTGATCATTGCCCTGGTCGAGGACGACAAGACCGACACCGTGATGAAGGCCGCGCGCAAGTGCGGGGCCACCGGGTCGACCATCATCAATCAGGCGCGGGGCGAGGGGAGCGAGGTCACCCGGACCTTCTTCGGCCTGTCGCTGCAGGCCCAGCGGGACGTGCTGCTCTTCCTGGTGGAGGAGCATCTGTCCCGCCACATCCTGGAGCGCATCGCCGAGGCCGGCGAGTTCGATGACAAGGCGGGATCCGGCATTGCCTTCCAGGTGGATGTGGAGGATGCTGTGGGCGTCTCCCGCCAGGTCCGTGAACTGACCCACACCGTGGAGGAAAAGATATGAGCCAGCAGCAGGCCCCCATTCGCGTGCGCGATGTCATGAAGCAGGAGGTGACCATCGTTGACGGGATGCTC
>CAZGJO010000052.1:0-11025 GCA_964525685.1 uncultured Ectothiorhodospiraceae bacterium
GTCGGCCGCAGGGATGCGGCCGTCGAGCCTACACGGACGTATTCACGGCGTCCCTCCGGGCGAGGAGACACCCCTCACGCCGCCGTCACCCCGCGGACGCCCGGGTCTGGAGCCCCTGGAACCGAGCCAGCGCGGCGCGGCGGGATTCGGCCGGGTCGACCTGCGGCAGTGGGTAGTCGCGCCCGGGGGTGAAGCCCGTCCGACTCTGTTCCCGCACCGGCACCTTCCACGGCTCCCGGCGCCAGCGCGGGGGGAGGGGACTCAGCTCCGGGACCCAGCGGGCGATGTAGGTGCCGTCCGGATCGAAGCGTTCCGCCTGGCGCACCGGGTTGAAGATCCGGAAGTAGGGGGCCGCATCGGCGCCGCAGCCGGCGACCCACTGCCAGCCCAGTGTATTGCTGGCGACATCGGCATCCACCAGGGTCTCCATGAACCAGTCGGCGCCGTCGCGCCAGTGGTGGCCGAGGTTCTTGGTCAGCCAGGAGGCGACCACCATGCGCACCCGGTTGTGCATCCAGCCGGTGGCCCAGAGCTCGCGCATGCCGGCGTCCACCAGCGGTATCCCGGTCTCGCCGCGGCGCCAGGCGGTGAATGCGGGGGTGTCGCCGATCTCCCACGGGAGATCCGCGAATTTCGGATCCAGCGGGGCCGAGATAGTCTCCGGGAAGTGGTAGAGGATGGCGTGGGCGAACTCGCGCCAGCCGAGCTCGGCCAGGAAGGTGGCGGGGCCGGGGGTCGCCAGTGGTTCCGGGAAGACCGCGTACAGGGCGGCCAGCACCCGGCGCGGGCTCAGGGCGCCGTGGTGGAGGTCCGCCGACAGCCGCGAGGTTCCGGCGATGGCGGGGAAGTCGCGCTGCTCCGGGTAGTGTTCAACCGCCTCGCCGACGAAGGCGTGCAGCCGTTCACCGGCGGCCGTCTCTCCGGGCTGCCAGCAGGCATCGAGTTTCCGCCACCAGGGGTGTACCGGCAGGTGATCCGGCGGCGCCAGGGCGCCCTCCGTCGCCGCCTCGGGTGGTGGCGGGATCCGTTCCGGCGCCGGCCGGGGCTCGGGGGGCGTCAGCTCGCCGCTCAGGGCCCGCCAGAACGGGGTGAAGACGCGGTAGGGTGTGCCCTGGCGGTTGCGCAGGGTCCAGGGTTCACGCAGCAGGGCGGCGTTGAAGGTCTGGCAGTGGTGTCCCGCGTTGTTCAGCCGGGACTTCAGGCGGCTGTCGCGGGCGATGCCGTCGGGGGTGTAGCGCCGGTTCCAGTAGACGGCGTCGATACCGTGTTCGGCGCACAGGCGCGGGACGACGGTCTCCGGATCGCCGTCCAGCAGAACGAGTCGGCCGCCCCGGGTCGCCATGTCCGCGGCCAGGGTCTCCAGCTGGCGGGCGCGCCACCAGTCGGTGGCCGTGGCCGGCGGGCGTTCGCGCAGGTGGACCGCCAGCAGATGGCGGTGGCGACTGGCGGCGGTCAGGGCGGGGTTGTCGGCGAGGCGCAGGTCGTGGCGCAGCCAGAGCAGGGCGGTGGTCTCAACCATCCGTCGCCCGACTCTGCAGCTGCTCCTCCAGACGGCGCAGGGCCGGGGCCATCTCGTTGCCCAGCGGCAGGGCGCCGGCGCGAACGATGGCGTCGTGGTGGCGGATGCTGGTGTCGCCGCCGATGAAGATCGGCTGGTCCACGCGGTCGACCAGTTCCGGCAGCTCGTTCTCCAGCACCTTGCGACCCGGCGGCATGGAGCTCGAGAGGACCAGCGCCTCGGGTGCGGTGCGGTCGGCGGCCAGGGCGAGCTGGGCCAGCGGGATATCGGCACCGAAGAGGATGCTGCGGTAGTTGCGCGCCGCCGCCGACAGCGAGAAGAGCATCAGTCCGAGTTCGTGGCGCTCGCCGGGCAGACAGGCGGTCAGGAGTCGCGGTCCGTCGTTGCCGTGGTTCATGTGGTGGAACCGGGCACCGAGCTTGTTGCGCAGGTAGGTGGCGAAGAAGTGCTCCTCGGCGATGCCGCCCTCGCGCTGGTTCCAGAGGTTGCCCAGCTGGCGCATCATCGGCAGCAGCAGGTACTCGGTGACGGTGTCGATGGGGTAGAGGGCCAGGGCCTCGTTGTAGGTGGCGTCGACCCCCGATTCGTCGAACCGTGTAATGGCGCTGTACATGCGGTCGAGGTAGGCCCGCCACGGGTCTTCCCCGCTGCTCTCTCCCGCGCTCTGCTCCGCCTCCAGCAGGGGGCGCACGCGGCTGATGGAGATCCCCTGTTCCAGCAGCTGGACCATCCGGTTGATGAGGTCGATGTCCTCCTGGGTGTAGAGGCGGTGGCCCTTGGGTGTCCGATGGGGTTTGATCAGGCCGTAGCGCCGCTCCCATGCCCGCAGGGTGATCGGGTTGACGCCGGTGAGGCTGGCCACCGTCCGGATCGGGTAGAGACCGTCTCCGGAACGGGAGGCGGCATTCTCCTGCAATTGTGACTGCATGCGGTGGCCTCGCAACGGCGTGTACAGGGACTGTATAGCAAACAGTCTGACATTCTCGCACGGGTTTGCGAATATCCGGACGAACGACAGGGGAAAGGGGCGGACCCTCCCGGGGTCGCGGGAGGTGTGGCACCATGTGGGGGTGCACGCGCACCTTCGACCCTCGATAAGGAAGAGACCCCATGGACATCGCCGACGACCTCAAGCGCCCCGAACTCTTCATCAACCGGGAGCTGAGTCTGCTGGAGTTCAATCGCCGGGTGCTGGAGCAGGCCCGGGATCCGGAGAATCCGCTGCTGGAACGGCTGAAGTTCCTCTGCATCTCCAGTACCAATCTGGACGAGTTCTTCGAGGTCCGCGCCGCGGGGCTGGTGCAGAAGGCGGAGCTGGGATCGGTGGCCACGGGACCGGACAACATGAGCCCCGCCGAGGCGCTGCAGGCCATCGCCGGGATCGCCCCGGAGCTGGTGGAGAACCAGTACCGCACCCTCAACGAGGAGCTGATCCCGGCGCTGGAGGCGGAATCCATCCGCTTCATCCGTCGCAGCGACTGGAGCGAGGATCAGGAGGCGTGGCTGCACCGCTACTTCGAGGAGGAGCTGGCGCCGGTGATCAGTCCGTTGGGGCTCGACCCGGCGCACCCGTTCCCGCGCATCCTCAACAAGAGCCTCAACTTCATCATCGAACTGGAGGGGCGCGACGCCTTCGGCCGCATCGGCGGGGTGGCCGTGGTGCAGGCGCCGCGCGCGCTGCCCCGGGTGATCCAGTTGCCCGAGGAGGTGCCCGGGTGCGGGCCGCACGACTTCGTCTTCCTCTCCTCGGTGATCCACGCCTTTGTGGCGGAACTCTTTCCGGGGATGCGGGTGCGCGGCTGCTACCAGTTCCGAGTGACGCGCAACTCCGACCTGTTCGTCGATACCGAGGAGGTGGACGATCTGCTGCTGGCGGTGGAGGGCGAACTCGCCTCCCGCCGTTACGGCGACGCGGTGCGTCTGGAGGTGGCCGACAACTGTACCCCGGAGATGATCGCCTACCTGCGCGAGAAGTTCGGTCTGCCGGAGGACGCGGTCTACCAGGTCAACGGGCCGGTGAACCTCAACCGGCTGATGGCGGTGTACGATCTGGTCAACCGCAACGACCTGAAATTCCCCTCGTTCACCCCGTCGCTGCCGAAGTCGCTGGCCCATCCGGACGACATCTTCGAGGTCATGCGCCAGGGCGAGGTGCTGCTCCACCACCCGTTCGAGTCCTTCGCCCCGGTGGTCGACTTCCTGCGCCAGGCCGCCGCCGACCCGAAGGTGCTCGCCATCAAGCAGACCCTCTACCGCACCGGCCCCGACTCGGCGGTGGTCGACGCCCTGGTCCAGGCCGCCCGGGCCGGCAAGGAGGTGACCGTGGTGGTGGAGCTGCGCGCCCGCTTCGACGAGGAGGCCAACATCGCCCTGGCCAACCGGCTCCAGGAGGCGGGGGCCCATGTCGTCTACGGGGTGGTCGGGTACAAGACCCACGCCAAGATGATCCTGGTGATCCGGCGCGAGACCCGGGGGCTGCGCTACTACGTCCACCTCGGCACCGGCAACTACCACGCGCGCACCGCGCGGCTGTATACCGATTACGGTCTGCTCACCGCGGATCGGAAGACCGGTGACGACGTCCACAACATCTTCCTGCAGCTCACCAGCCTGGGACGGGTGCCGAAGCTCAAGCGCCTGCTGCAGTCCCCCTTCACCCTGCACGAGACGTTGATGGCGGGGATCGAGGGGGAGATCGAGAACGCTGCGGCGGGGCGCCCGGCACGGATCGTCATGAAGGTGAACTCGCTGGTGGAGCCGTCTCTCATCCAGGCGCTCTACGCCGCCTCCCGCGCCGGGGTGCGCGTGCAGCTGGTGGTGCGCGGCATGTGCAGCCTGCGGCCCGGTCTGGCGGGGATCTCCGAGAACATCGAGGTGCGCTCCGTCATCGGCCGTTTCCTCGAGCACACGCGGATCTACTACTTCGAGAACGACGGCAGGCCGCGGGTCTACGGGTCCTCGGCGGACGTCATGGAGCGCAACCTGTTCCGCCGCGTGGAGGTCGCCTTCCCGCTGGTGAGCGATGCCCTGCGTCAGCGGGTCATCGACGATCTCGAGACCTATCTCGCGGACAACACCCAGGCCTGGCTGATGGACTCCGAGGGGGTCTATGCGCGCGCCGGGGTTGCGGCGGACGCGGAGCCGGTGGCCGCCCAGCGCGTCCTCCTCGAGAGGCTGGCGGAGAGCTGCTGAACGACGGGGCGGTCAGCTGAAGGTCAGGGTGAAGCCGACGGACCGCAGGTGGGCCTGCTCCTGTTCCAGATCGGTGGCCGTCAGCGGGTGTGCCTCCAGCCAGCCTTCGGGGAAACGCAGGACCAGATGGTCGGCTGACGGGAGTTCCAGGTGTGGTGCCGGTGGCGGCTCCGGGTCCCGGTTGCGGTGGAGCAGCACGGCCAGACGCAACAGCACGGCCAGGCGCAGGGCAACCGGCTGGATCTCCTCGTCCAGGGACGCAAAGAGGTCGCTGCGCAGCTTGCGCTGATGGCCGCGCACCAGGGCTGCCAGCAGGGCCTGCTCCTGGCGCGAGAAACCGGCCATGTCGGCGTTGGCCAGGATGTAGGCGCCGTGTTTGTGGTGGGAGCCGTGGGCGATGTCGAGGCCGATCTCGTGCAGGCGGGCGGCCCATTCCAGATACCACGGGTTGTCCCCGTCATTCACCGGCCAGCCCGCCTCGCCGGCCTGACGGCGCAGCTCGCCGGCCATGGCGGCGACCCGGGTGGCGTGGTCCTGGTCCGCATGGTAGCGGCGGGCCAGGGACTCGATACTGCGGCCGCGGACGTCGGTATGGTTCATGCGGCCGAGCAGGTCTTCCAGAAGACCCTCGCGCAGGGCGCCGTCGGAGACCTCCAGGCGCTCGATGCCGAGCCCCTTGATGGCCGCCGAGACGATGACCAGCCCCCCGGCGAAGACCGGCTCGCGCTCGTCCTTGAGCCCCTTGAGCCCGGCGTCCGCCACGGAGCCGGCCTTGATCAGGCGCTTGCGCAGCTTCTTCACACCATCCGGGGTGATGGCCCCGTTTTCCTCGATGCCTTCGGCGGCCAGCACCTTCGACACCGAGCGCATGGAGCCCGAGGCGCCGATGGCACGCTCCCAGCCGAGCCGCCGATAGGGGGTGCGGATGGGACCGAGCCGGGAGAGGGCGCTGTTCTCGGCCCGTTTCCACGCCTCCTTGGTGATCCCGCCATCGGCGAACCAGGCCTCGCTCATGCTGACACAGCCCATGTGGAGGCTCTCCATGGCCTCCGGTTCCCGCCCCTGACCGATGATGAACTCGGTGCTGCCGCCGCCGATGTCGATGACCAGCTGGTTGCCCTCGGCGGCCAGGCTGTGGCTGACCCCGAGATAGATGAGGCGCGCCTCCTCGACCCCGGAGATGATCTCGATGGGGTGGCCCAGTGCGGCGCGGGCGGCGGAGAGGAAGTCGCGGGCGTTGCGGGCGCTGCGCAGGGTGTTGGTGCCGACGGCGCGGACATTGGCGGAGGGCAGGGTGTTCAGGCGCTGGCCGAAGCGTTCGAGACAGGCGATGGCCCGCTCGGCGGCCGCCCGATCCAGGTTGCGGTCCTCGTCCAGGCCACCGGCCAGGCGGACCATCTCCTTGTGTTTGTCGATGATCATCAGCTGGCCGTCGTTGAGCCGGCCAACGATCATGTGAAAGCTGTTGGAGCCGAGGTCTACCGCGGCAACGGTGGTGGCCTCGGGGTCGGGCGCGGGCGTCGAGCTCATGTCTGCGTTCGCCTGTCCTGTTCCAGGTGTTCCAGGGCCTCGGCCAGTGGAGCCAGGGAGTGCCGGGCGGACGCGCCGGTCAGGGGGGCGAGGTCCTGGTCGAACTGCTGTCGACTTCGAGCATGCACCGCCCGGGCGAATTCGACAAGGGCCGCCGATCTGTCTCCGGTTTCGGTCGGGGCCGTCCCGGCCAGGGCGGCATCCAGCCGCTGCCGGCTGTCCTCCGCGCACACCGCCGGGAGCGTCTCGTGGATGTGGTCGAGCAGGGCGGCGAGCGTCTCGGCGTCGGCCAGGGCCTCGGTCAGCGGCGCCAGGCGCGTGCGGAGGTCATCGGCCTCGGGGAGCACGGACCAGAGCACGGCGAGGCGTCGCCCGGCCAGTCGGGCCGCCAGGGTGTGGGGGCGGTCGTCGGCCTCGTGGAGACGGCCGAGGGCGGTCTCGAGCTCCGCCAGCCGGGGGCGGCTGGCGGCGACGGTGGCGGCGGCCAGGCTCGGCATCGACACGGACGCCGAACGTCCCTTCGCCAGGACGCGGCGCATACGGCCGGCGGTGCGTTTCCAGCGCCGGGGCAGTTCGGCGGAGAGCCGGCCGTGTGCTTCGCGCAGGCTCTCGGTGAGCTGGCGGTGCAGCCAGTCGCGGCCCGGTGCGGTGGGGTCGTCGACCGTGAGGCTCTCCAGTCGGGTCCGTAGCGCCAGCAGCCGGGCGGCGGGCCGAGTGGCACGCGCCAGCGCGGCCAGACGGCGGACGTGCTTGCGGTGCAGATCCAGACGGGGACCGTGGGCCGAGGCAAGGATGTGCAGCGCCTCGAAGTGTTCGTGCCACGCGGCGCTCGCGTCGGCCGCATCCGCCCCGTCGCGCAGGGCGCGGTCGACGGCATCCATCCGCTCGCCCACGGCGGCGCGAAGGGCCTCGGCGGCCGGGCCGGTGGCCGACGCGGAATCACTCATGGGGGTCTCCTCTGTCACGGCGGCAGACCTTACCACAGTCGACCCGGTGGATCAGGGTGCCGGGCGGGCGTCCGCCCCCGCGTTCCGGTAGAATGGCCGGATGCTTGTCGATGGCTTTGTCACCTGTCCGCGCGGCCTGGAAGAAGCGCTGGCGGAAGAACTCACCGCGCTCGATGTCCCCGAGGCCGTGGCCGGCCTCGGCGGGGTCCGGATCGTCGGCGATCGTTGCGACCTCTATCGCATCAACCTGCTGTCGCGGCTGGCCGGCCGGGTGTTGCGCCGGGTGGGCGAGGTCAAGGCGCGCGACGCCGAGGCCCTCTACCGCTCGGTCCGGGCCATCGACTGGCCGGCGGAGTTCGCCGTGGGGCGCCGTTTCCGGATCCGTTTCACGGCGCGCAAGAGCCCCCTGCGCAGTCTCCAGTTCGCGACCCTGAAGGCGAAGGATGCCGTCTGCGATCGCTTCCGCGCCGACACCGGTCGCCGGCCCGATGTGGATCCGAAGGATGCCGAGGTGTCCATCCACATCTTCGTCGACGGTCGCCGCGGCTGGGCCTATCTCGACACCAGTGGCGCGCCGCTGTTCCAGCGGGGCTGGCGGCGGGGCGAGGTGGCGGCCCCGCTGCGGGAGAACCTGGCCGCCGGACTGCTGGTCCTGAGTGGCTGGGAGCCGACCTCGCCCCTGGTCGATCCCTTCTGCGGGGGCGGGACCCTGCTCATCGAGGCGGCCCGGCGACGCGCCGGCCTGCCGCCGGCGCTGCCGCGCGACTACGCCTTCCAGGCCCTGGCCGACTACGATCCGGAGGGCTGGCAGCGGCTGCTGGCCGAGGCCCGCGAGGCGCGCTGCGCGGCGGACGACCTGCCGCCGTTGCGCGGTTTCGACCTCGATGGCAAGGCGTTGTCTGCGGCGCGGCGCAATGCCGAAGAGGCCGGTGTGGCCGACCGGATCGTTTTCGAGAAGGGCGATGCCCGCGATATGCGGCCGGAGGGCGCGCCCGGATGGCTGGTGAGCAATCCGCCCTATGGCGAACGGCTGGCGGCCGGAGCGGCGCTGTATCACGCGGTGGGGGAGCAGTGGCGAAACCACTGGGCCGACTGGAGCGTGGCGGTTCTGAGCCCGGAAAAGCGGCTGGGGTCGAAACTGGGGATGAACGTGGCGGCGGAGTGGCCGCTGTACAACGGCGATATTGCCTGCTGGCTACGCAAAATGGCCCCGACCGGAGACCGGACGGGGCCATGACGGCGGACCCGAAGAGGGTCGGAGGCGATCAGCCCTTCTTGCGGAAGTGGAAGATGCCCCAGTTGAGGTAGCCGTTGCGGCCGCCCTCGATCCAGTGGTTCAGCCCCTCGAGCATGCGCTCGATGTAGGCCTTGCTCACCTTGCCCTCCAGGATCCCGGACTCGTCGGCCTTGATGGTCTCCTCACGAACGCGGCCGTAATGGCGCGGCAGCTGATCGTGGTGGGCCTCGAAGTCGACGAACTCCAGACCGACCTTGGCCGCCGCCTGCTTGTAGAAGGCGGGGGAGCCGAGGGTATCCAGATGGATCCGCTCGAGGATGGGCTGGATGACGCCCTCGGGGCAGTCGTCCGCCTGCATCGGATCGGTGAAGATGAACGAGCCGCCCGGCTTCAGCACCCGGGCCGCCTCGGCCACCACTCGCTCACGGTTGCCGCTGTGCAGGATGGCGTCCTGGGACCAGACCTTGGTGAAGGTCTCGTCGGGGTAGTTCAGGTTCTCGAAATCCCCGTCGACCACCTCGATGAGATGGTCGAGTCCCTGCTCCTTGTTCATCTCCCGGTCGCGGTCGTTCTCCACCTCGGAGAGATTGAGCACCACCACCCGGCAGCCGAAGCGCTTGGCCAGGAACCGGGCCGAGCCGCCGTAGCCACCGCCGATGTCGAGGATGTAGTCATCGGGTCCGATGTCCACATGCTCGATCATGTGATCCATGGTGCGCTGGCTGGCGTCGTAGATGGACTCGTCCTCGGCATAGTAGATGCCGATGTGCAGGTCCTCGCCGCCCCAGACCAGGAAGTAGAAGTTGTCCGCGTCCTCGGAGTTGTAGTACTCGCGCGCGGTTTCAACGACGTCGGAATACTCGGAACTCATGGCTCACTCCTCGTCGTAGTGGTCCTCGTCGTAGTTCTTCTCCGCGACGTGGACGTAGAAATCGACATCCGACGGGGTGTAGTTCGGGTCGAAGTCGCCGTAGGTCTTGATGGTCTGGAAACCGACCTCGTGGAGCAGCTTGCGCGTGTAGTTCTTGCGCAGCGGGAACATGTTCAGGTGATAGACGGAGCCGTCGCTGAACTCGTAGCGGAAGCGGGCCAGGCCCTCGTCGACATGCTCCGGCTCGGCGGAGACGTTGTCGCCGCAGTAGTAGTGCTTGTGCTTGCTCGAGAAGCCCTCGTCCATGATGGCGTCGTAGTTGCGCTGGTCGATGATCAGCACGCCGTCATGCTTCAGGGCGGCGTAGAACTCGGCCAGGGCCTTGCGGCGGTCGCGCTCCTGGAACAGGTGGGTGAGGCTGTTGCCGAGGCAGATCACGGCGTCGAACTCACCGTGGACGTCCTGGTTCAGCCAGCGCCAGTCGGCGAGGATGGTGCGCAGGACGTGGCCGCGCTGCTTGGCGTTCTCGAACGCCTTGTAGAGCATCTCGGCGCTGCCGTCGACGCTGGTGACCTCGAAGCCGGCCTCGATGAGGCGCACGGAGTTGAAGCCGGTGCCGGTGGAGACGTCGAGGATCTTCCTGGCGCCGCGCTGGCGGAGCTGTTCGATGAAGAAGTCGCCTTCACTGGCGGCACGGGAATCCCAGTCGATGAGCTCGTCCCACTTGTCGACGAAACCCTCGTTGTATTCGTCCTTGTAGTGCTCGGTATCGCGCACCGAGACCGGATCGTCCCCGAATTGCTGTTCCTGGGATGACATATTGTGCTCCTCTGTTGGCTTGGACTGTGCCGGTTAGCGCCGCAAGTCGCCCGGGCGCCGGAACCGGTCGGGACATAGGTGCGCCCGCGTCGGGTGCGAGGCACCGCCCGCGCCGGGCGCGGACCGGATGAAGCCGGCGGGGGCGTGGACCCCCGGGAGACATCCATACTATGGGAAGACGGTCGAAACACCCCCTGGGTGCTCGAAATAACTACGTGAAATGCGGACTCAATTCCTCACGCGCTACGGGGGAAGCTTAACGCATGCCGGGGCGGGATGCAAAAATGGCCCACGGGGATCGCGGCGTTTCACGGCCCCGAAAGTGGCTCGAAACACCCGCGGCGCCTATAGTGTCCGGGAGTCCGAAATGGTCGGAGATGCGGGTGGCGAAACAGATTTACATGGCTCCGTGGTGGGGAGAGCAGGTACTGGCCGAGGGCCGTCGGGGGCTCTGGCAGATCGGCCCGCTGGATCTCTGGCTGGAGCGTGCGGCCGGGGAGCTCCGGCTGCTGACGGTCGTCAGCCGCGACGTCCAGGACACTACTTCCCGCGTCCGGATCCCCGCGCGGCGCCGACTGCCGGACCCGGCCACAGCGGATGAGCAGCTTCGCTTTGTCGGTGCCGACTGGGAGGGCGTCGAAGTCGAACCGGCCCTGGCGGATCGGGCGGTGGTCAGCCGGCCGGGGACGCCCCTGCATGTGCCACCGGACGGGCGGGCGACCCTCTACGTCAGCTCCCCGCTCTGGGTCCGGATCCGGCGGGCCCGGGGTGGTTGCCTGCTCCATGAGCGCCCCGTCCACCGACTCTCCGACACCTGGGTCGGCGACTCCACTCGGGAGGGGGAGCTGGCCTACGCCAGTCGTACCAACGGCCGCCTCGACTGGCGCGATCTTACCGTCAACCGCCACCG